>NZ_JBJGYX010000004.1:0-145137 GCF_054050195.1 Geodermatophilus sp. SYSU D00710 | reverse complement strand
CGCGGCGGGCCGCCGCGAGCGCGCGAACGACGCCGGCGGCGGTGGCGCAGCAGGACGACGACGGTGACGGCCAGCAGCAGGAACCCGGCCGGCCAGCCCACCGCCTGCGGTGAGCCGACGCCGAGCGCCTCGGCGACCACGTAGCCGACCGAGTACCCGGCCACGACGACCAGCAGCACCGGAACGAGGAACACGAGCCCGCCCACCGCCGCTCCTCCCTGCGGGCCCGGTGGCCCGGCTCACACCAGCGTCCCCGAGGACGGCCCCGGACGCTGCCGTCCGCTCCCGGCGGGGATGATGGGGTCGTGTCCGAGCAGTCCGCCGTCGACGTCCACTCCGCCGCTGCCGAGCAGGCGGCCGAGATCGCGACGGCGCGCCGGGACATCCTCCGCATCGCCACCGCCGGCTCGGTCGACGACGGCAAGAGCACGCTGATCGGCCGGCTGCTGTTCGACAGCAAGGCGGTGTTCGAGGACCAGTACGCGGCGATCGAGCGGGCCAGCCGCGGCGACTACGTGGACCTCGCGCTGCTCACCGACGGCCTGCGGGCCGAGCGCGAGCAGGGCATCACCATCGACGTCGCCTACCGCTACTTCAGCACCCCGCGGCGCACGTTCATCCTGGCCGACACCCCGGGGCACGTGCAGTACACCCGCAACACGGTCACCGGCGCCTCGACGGCGGACCTCGCGATCGTGCTGGTCGACGTCCGCAAGGGCATCCAGGAGCAGAGCCGGCGGCACGCCTACCTCGCCGCGCTGCTGCGGGTGCCGCACCTGGTCGTCGCCGTCAACAAGATGGACCTGGCCGGCTGGTCGCAGGAGACCTTCGAGGCCATCCGCGACGAGTTCCGCGCGTTCGCGGCCAAGCTCGACATCCCCGACCTGACCGTCGTCCCGATCTCGGCGCTGCGCGGGGACAACGTCGTCACCCGGTCCGACGCCGCGCCCTGGTACGACGGGCCGGCGCTCCTCGAGCACCTGGAGTCGGTGGAGGTGGCCGGTGACCGCAACCTCACCGACGTCCGCTTCCCCGTGCAGTACGTGATCCGGCCGCAGTCGGACGCCTTCCACGACTACCGCGGCTACGCCGGCACCGTGGCCAGCGGGGTGCTGCGCCCCGGCGACGAGGTGCAGGTGCTGCCCGGCGGCCGGACGACGACGATCGCCGCCATCGACGGCCCCCGCGGCCCGGTGGACGCCGCACACCCGCCCATGGCGGTCACCGTGCGGCTCGCCGACGACCTCGACGTCTCCCGCGGCGACCTGCTGTGCGGACCGGGGGGCGGGCCCGAGGTGACCCAGGACCTCGACGCACTGGTCTGCTGGATGGCCGACGAGCCGCTGCGGCCGCGGCAGCGGCTGGCCGTCAAGCACACCACCCGCAGCGTGCGGGCGATGGTCAAGGAGATCGTCCACCGGCTCGACGTCAACACCCTCGACCACGAGGAGGAGGCCGGCGAGCTCGGCCTCAACGACATCGGCCGGGTGCGGCTGCGCACCACCCAGCCGCTGTTCGTCGACGACTACACGCACAACCGGGCCACCGGCCGGTTCATCCTCGTCGACGAGGCCACCAACGCCACGGTCGGCGCGGGGATGCTCGTCCCCCACCAGTAGGACCGCGGGCCCCTGCACGGGGGCCGCTCCAGCACCTCACGTGCCGCCTGGGGAGCCGTCCACCTCGTCGCGCCAGCTGTGCTCGGGCGTCCACCCGAGGACGCGGCGGGCCCGCTCGCTGCTCATCAGCGCCTGGTGCCGCTCCAGCGGGCCGCGCACCGGGACGCCGGGGAACTGCTCGGCAGCCAGCTCCGCGCTGGGCCGGCTCATCACCGTGTCGGCGTTGGCGATGACGAAGACCTCCGCCCCGGGGCCGCGGTGGTCGAGCGCGGCCAGGACCGCGGCGGCGCCGTCGCGCGCGTCGATGTAGGACCACGCGTTCCACCGCCGCAGCGCCGCGTCGGCGTCGAAGGAGGGGAAGGCCGCGTAGTCGGCCGGCTCCATCACGTTGGAGAAGCGCAGTCCGGTGATCGACAGCTCCGGCCGCCACCGGGCGAACTGCCGCGCCATCTCCTCCTCCAGCGTCTTCGACAGCGAGTAGGACGAGTTCGGCGTCGGCCCGCAGTCCTCGTCGAGCGGCAGGTAGGGCGGCGGGGTGTCGAAGGGCAGCCCCAGCACCGTCTCGCTGGAGGCCCACACCACCGTGTCGATCCCGGCCACCCGGGCGGCGGCGAAGACGTTGTACGTCGTCGTCACGTTCGCGGCGAACAGCGTCGCGTCGGGCCGCAGGCCCGGGGCCGGCAGCGCGGCCAGGTGGACGACGGCGTCCGGGGCCGGCCACCGGTCGTCGACGCCGGTCAGCGCACCGACGGCCTGGCCGTAGTCGGCGAGGTCGGCCTGTGTCCAGGCGACGTCGGCCCGACCGGGGTGCACGAGGTCCACGACCGACACCCGGCGGCCGCGCCGCACGAGCAGGTCGACGACGGCGCGGCCGAGCTTGCCGCTCCCCCCGGTGACCAGCACGTGCCGGCTCCCGCCGGGCTCCGCTCGGTCGGACGCGCTGGTCATGGCTCTCCGATCCGGGGCGTCGTCACGGCGCCCCGTGGCAGGAGGTCGTCCGCCGCCCGGCACGAGCCGGGCGGCGGGACGGCCGGTCGGCTCGTCAGGACTCGGGGTCCGGGGGCGCCGGCGCCTGGCTGGGGTCGCCGTCCCAGTCCTTGCCGGCCTTGTAGGCGTGCCCCGAGGCGCTGTCGGTCTGGTCGGCGACGGTCTGCACCATCTCCTCGTCGGACAGGCCCTCGCCGGCGGCCTCGGTGTGGCTGGGCTCGCTCATCGCGTCTCCTCCGTCTGGCGGCTTCGGTCGCCCCCAGCCCTCCCCGGGAGGGACCGGAGACAAACGCGCGCGCCCGGCCTCAGCCGCCGTGCGGCCGCACCGAGAACCACACCCGCTTGCCGCCGTCCACGTCCTCCACGCCCCAGTCGTCGGCGATCGCGTCGACGATCTGCATCCCGCGCCCCCGGGGCTGGTCACCGCGCAGCTCTCCGACCACCGGGCGCACCGAGCTGCCGTCGGCCACGGCGACGCGCAGCCAGCCGTCGGAGTACTCCAGCTCCAGGGACAGCACGCTCTCCCCGCCGACGTGGTCGACGACGTTGGCGACCACCTCGGTGACGAGGAGTTCGACGTCCCCGGTGTCCTGCGGCGCGTGCCAGGCCAGGAGGACCTCCCGGGCCAGGTGACGGGCGACCGGCACGCTGCGCGCCGAGGGTGGCAGGTCGACCCGGGCGGTGAGCGTGGACATCGAGGCCTCCCTGGTTCCGGCACCGGGGCGCCTCATCGGTTGTGCACGATCGAACTCGCAGCCAGCCTGACAGGTCAGTGACCGGTGCGCAATGCCCGTTGCACGGAATGGCAGTTGCATGTCACAGCCGTTGCACGCAACACCCGTTCACCACGGTAGTGTGCAACCGAGCGGCGCGACGGAGCGTCGGCGAGGACGGAGGAGGACCCCCGTGACGGCAGGACCGCAGACGACGCCGGCCGCGCCGGACGATGACGTGGTCGACAGCACGCCACGGGACGACGACGCCCTGCTGGCACTCGAGGACCTGGTGCGCGAGATCGACCGCTGCGCCGCCGAGCTGCAGGACGCGCGGGCGCGCGCGGAGCTGCTGCTCGCCGAGCGCCGGGCCGGCCGGGCGTGGCTGGACATCGTCACCGCCGAGTCCCGCCCGCTGGTCGTGGAGCGCATCAGCACGGTGCTCTCCGGGCTGGCCGGCGCCGGGTCGGCCTGGCGCCGGGCGCAGGCCCGCGCGCTGCAGGCCGAGCGGGTGAGCATCAACCGGATCGCCGCCTTGTACGGCGTGACGCGGCAGCGCGTCTCCGCCCTGCTGCGCGACGGCGACCGCGCGCAGCACTGACCCCGAGGCCTCCCTCAGGCCGTGAGCGCGTCGATGGCCTTGTAGAGGCGCTGCTCCGACACCGGGCGCGGCGTGCCGATCTGCTGGGCGAACAGCCCGACCCGCAGCTCCTCGACCATCCAGCGGATCCGCGCGACCGGGTCGTCCGGCGCGCCCGTCGGGGGCACCTCCCGGCGCAGCTGCTCGTACTCGGCGGTGACCGCCGCGACCTGCTCCGTCCACAGCGCGTCGCGCGCCGCGTTGGCCGGCAGCTTCTCCAGCCGGTGGGCCATCGCCCGCAGGTAGCGCACGAGGTCGGGCAGGCGCCGGTGGCCGGCGTCGGCCACGAAGCCGCGGTGCAGCAGCCCGGCCATCTGGCGGCGCAGGTCGGCGATAGCCGCCTCGGGCACCCGCCGTCCCGGGGCCGCGCCGATCGCGACGGCGACCTCGCGGGCCTGGGTGAGCACCGCCTCGACCCGCCGGACGGCGTCCTGCGTCAGCGGCAGCAGCTGCTGCCGGGCCGTGGTCACCAGCGCGGTGAACGCGGCCTCGTCGCGCGGCGGCCCGCCGGCGGCGGCGACCAGCTCGTCTGCGGCGGCGTCGACGCAGTCGTCGACCAGGGCCGGGATCTCGCCGTCGGGGTTGAACTGCAGGGCCAGCCGCGTCCGGGGCGACAGGCCCTTGACCACCTGCCGCGCGGGCGAGCCGGCCACCAGCACCAGCAGCCGTCGCGCGCCGCGCCAGGTCAGGCGGGTGGCCTCGGCCTCGGTGGACACGACCCGGACGCCGACCGTGGCGCCCTCGTCGACCAGCGCCGGGTAGGCGGTGACCGCGTGCCCGCCGCGGACCACCTCGACGGTGCGCGGCAGCTCCCCGATGGTCCACGCCGTCAGCCCGGTGCGCTCGAGGTCCGAGGCCGCCCGGGCCAGGCTGGCCCGGCTGGCGGGGGCGACCTCGCGGCGCAGGGCCTGCAGGTCCTTGCCGGTGGCCAGGGGCCGCTGCCGGTCGTCGAGGACGCGGAAGGTCGCCCGCAGGTGGTCGGGCACCTGCGCGGGCTGCCAGGCGTCCGGCGGGACGACGACGCCCGCCGTCCGCCGCAGCTCGCGCTCCAGCGCCGGCAGCAGCGGCTCGGCCGGGGCGATGCGCGGCAGCACCTCGCGGACCCGGTCGGGGATCGGCACCAGGGCGCGGCGCAGCTGCTTGGGCAGCGTCCGCAGCAGCGCCGTCACCAGCTCCTCGCGCAGGCCGGGGACGGTGAAGGCCAGCGACTCCCCCGACGTCCGCTCGGCCACGGTGTCGAGCACCGCGAGCGGCACGTCGACGGTCACCCCGTCCTCCGGCGCGCCGGGGGCGAAGGCGTAGGACAGCGGGAGGGTCAGCCCCTGCGTCAGCGGCACCTCGTCGGGGAAGTCCTCGACGCGGACCTGCCCGGCCGCGGCCGCGTTGGTGAGCACCTCCGGCGTGAAGGTGAGCAGGTCCGGCGTCTCCCGACGCGCCTGCTTCCACCAGCGGTCGAAGTGCCGGGTGGAGACGACGTCGGCCGGGATCCGGGCGTCGTAGAGCTCGAACAGCGTCTCGTCGTCGACCCGGATGTCGCGGCGGCGGGCCCGCTCCTCCAGCTCGGCGACCCGCTCGATCGCGCGCTGGTTGTCGGTCCAGAAGCGGTGGTGCGTCGTCCACTCGCCCTGCACGAGCGCGTGCCGGATGAACAGCTCCCGGGACACGACCGGGTCGATCGAGCCGTACTGCACGCGGCGGCCCACGACGAGCGGGATGCCGTAGAGGGTGACCCGCTCACTGGCCACGACCGAGCCCCGCTTCGCGTCCCACCGGGGCTCGGAGTGCTCCCGCTTCACCAGGTGGGCCGCCAGCCGCTCGACGTCGTCGGGGTCCACGCGGGCGACGGTCCGGGCGAACAGCCGGCTGGTCTCCACGAGTTCGGCGGCGACGACCCAGCGCGGGGGCTTCCTGGCCAGCGGCGTGCCGGGGGCGATGACGAACCGGGCCCCGCGGGCGCCCAGGTACTCCCGACCACCGCGCCGCCGGTCGCCGTCCTTCCTCCGGGTGTCCTCGAGCTGCAGGCCCACCTGCGACAGCAGTCCGGCCAGCAGGGCGGTGTGCACGCCGCGCTCGTCGGGCTCGGCGGCGAGGTCACCGACGGTCATGCCGAGCCGCCGGGCGGTGCTGCGCAGCTGGCCGTGCAGGTCCTGCCACTCGCGGATGCGCAGGTAGTGCAGGAACTCGCGCTTGACCGTGCGGCGGAACTGGCTGCCCGACAGCGCGTCCTGCTGCTCGGTCAGGTGGCGCCACAGGTTGAGCAGGGTGAGGAAGTCGGAGTGCTCGTCGGCGAAGCGGGCGTGCGCCTGGTCGGCGGCCTGCTGGTGCTCGGCCGGGCGCTCGCGGGGGTCCTGGATGGTCAGGCCGGCGGCGATGACCAGGACCTCCTCCAGCACGCCGCGGCGGTCGGCCTCGACCACCATGCGGCCCAGCCGGGGGTCCAGCGGCAGCTGTGCCAGCGCCCGGCCGGTGGGGGTGAGCCGGCCCCGCTCGTCGAGCGCGCCGAGCTCCTCGAGCAGGGCCCGGCCGTCGGCGACGGCGCGGCGGTCCGGCGGGTCGACGAACGGGAAGTCCTCGACCGCGCCGAGGTCGAGGGCGGCCATCTGCAGCAGGACCGAGGCCAGGCTGGTGCGCAGGATCTCCGGGTCGGTGTACTCCGGCCGGCTCTCGAAGTCCTCCTCGGTGTAGAGCCGGATGGCGACGCCCTCGGCCACGCGGCCGCAGCGGCCCGAGCGCTGCCGCGCCGAGGCCTGGCTGATCGGCTCGATGGGCAGCCGCTGCACCTTGGTCCGCGCGCTGTACCGCGAGATGCGGGCGGTCCCGGGGTCGACGACGTAGCGGATGCCGGGCACGGTCAGCGACGTCTCGGCGACGTTGGTGGCCAGCACGATCCGCCGCCCGGTGTGCGGCTGGAAGACCCGGTGCTGGTCGGCGGCCGACAGCCGCGAGTAGAGCGGCAGCACCTCGACCCCGGGGAAGCGCTCGGTGAGGCCGTCCGCGGCGTCGCGGATCTCGCGCTCGCCGGCGAGGAAGACGAGCACGTCCCCGGGACCCTCGGCCGCCAGCTCCTCGACGGCGTCGCCGATGGCGGTGACCTGGTCGCGGTCGGGGTCGGCGTCCGGGTCGTCGGGGTCGGCCACCGGCCGGTAGCGGATCTCGACCGGGTAGGTGCGGCCGCTGACCTCGACGACGGGCACCTCGGCGCCGTCGACCGCGAAGTGCCTGGCGATCCGGTCGACGTCGATGGTGGCCGAGGTGATGACGACCTTGAGGTCGGGACGCCGGGGCAGCAGCTGGGCCAGGTAGCCCAGCAGGAAGTCGATGGTGAGGCTCCGCTCGTGCGCCTCGTCGACGACGATCGTGTCGTACTGGCGCAGCATCCGGTCGCGTGCGATCTCGGCCAGCAGGACGCCGTCGGTCATGAGCTTGACCAGGGTGCCGTCGCCGACCTGGTCGGTGAAGCGCACCTTCCAGCCGACCGCGCCGCCCAGCGGGGTGTCGAGCTCCTCGGCGATGCGCTCGGCCACCGTGCGCGCGGCGATCCGCCGGGGCTGGGTGTGCCCGATCCGGCCGCGCACCCCGCGGCCGAGCTCCAGGGCGATCTTGGGCAGCTGGGTGGTCTTGCCCGAGCCGGTCTCGCCGGCGACGACGACCACCTGGTGCTCGCGCAGGGCGGCGGCGATGTCGTCGCGACGGGCGCTGACCGGCAGCCCCTCGGGGTAGGTGACCGCCGGGACGGCGGCCCGCCGGCGGGCGATGCGCTCCTCCGCGGCGGCGACGTCGGCGGCGATGCTCTCCAGCGCCCGCGCCCGTGCCGCCTCGTCGCGGATGCGGCGCGTGCCCTCCAGACGGCGGCCGATGCGGTGCTCGTCCTCGAGGGTCAGCGCGGCCAGCCGGGACCGGAGGTCCGGGAGGGTCGCGGTCACGGCGGTGCTCGGCCTTCTTCCAGGGGGCGGGGAGCGGACTGCTCCGCTCCCAGGATCGCATCGGGGAGGCCCGCGCCGTCCGGCGTCCGGGGCCGGAGAGGACAACGCCGGCCGGCGGGCGGCTGTTCCGTCGCCCTCGCGCGGGTACCGGTACCCGCGGGTGCAGGTCGTCGCCCAGATCACGTCGCATGTACCATGCAACTAGTTGCTTGTAGCGCGCAACGTCTTGTAGGTTGCACGTACATCCCCTCCTCCCTGTCTGGAGTCCCCGTGTCCTCGTCCGCACCCTCCGCGACCGGGCGCACTGCCGTGTCGGCCACGCGGGCGGCCGAGGTCCGCCGGCTGTCGGAGCAGATGCCGCGCTTCGTGCGGCTGGTGCACGCGTTCAAGAGCCTCCCGGCCACCGCCGAGGGGCGGGAGCGCGCCGCGCTCGTGCTGCTGTTCCCCCTGACCCGCCTGGGCCCCCTCCGCCAGAGCACCCTGGCCGAGGTCGTGCACGCCGACCCCTCGACGGTCAGCCGGCACGTCGCCGCGCTCGTCGAGCACGGACTGGTCCAGCGGGTGGCCGACGAGACCGACGGCCGCGCCTCCCGGCTGGTCGTCACCGATGCCGGCCGGGCCGCCGTCGAGCGGCTCGCCGAGGAGCGCGCCGCCCACCTCGGCGCCGTCCTCACCGGCTGGTCCGACGCCGACCTCACCGCCCTCACCGGACTGTTCGGGCGCCTGCTCGACGACCTCACGGCAGCGCTGCCGTCCGATCCCCGCTCCCCCTCCGCGCCTCCCGTCCCGAGAGAGAACCCATGAGCCAGACCACCGCCCGCCCCGCCGGCGGGCGCAGCGGCAGCCGCGTCGCGGCCGCCGCGCCGGACTCCTCCGGCGCCTTCACCCACCGGCAGATCCTCACGATCGTGGCCGGCCTGATGGTGGCGATGTTCCTCGCCGCCCTCGACCAGACGGTGGTGTCGACCGCCATCCGGACCATCGCCGACGACCTGCAGGGCTACGACCTGCAGGCGTGGGCGACCACGGCGTTCCTCATCACCTCGACGATCGCCACGCCGCTGTACGGCAAGCTCTCCGACATCTACGGGCGGCGGCCGTTCTACCTGTTCGCCATCGCGGTGTTCGTGCTCGGCTCGGTGCTGTGCGGCCTGGCCGACACGATGTACCAACTGGCCGCGTTCCGGGCCGTGCAGGGCATCGGCGCCGGCGGCCTGATGTCGCTGGCCCTGGCGATCATCGGTGACATCGTGCCGCCGCGGGAGCGCTCGCGGTACCAGGGCTACTTCATGGCCGTCTTCGGCACCTCGAGCGTCCTGGGTCCGGTCATCGGCGGCTTCCTCGCCGGCCAGTCCTCGCTGCTCGGCCTCGACGGCTGGCGCTGGATCTTCTACGTCAACGTGCCGCTGGGCCTGCTCGCCTTCGCCGCCGTGTACCGGGTGCTGCACCTGCCGCACGAGCGCCGGGAGCACCGCATCGACTGGCCCGGCGCGCTCGCCCTCGTCACGTTCCTCGTGCCGCTGCTCATCGTGGCCGAGCAGGGCCGCCTGTGGGGCTGGACCTCGGGCCGGTCGCTGGCCTGCTACGCCATCGGCGCCGTCGGCTTCGGAGCCTTCCTGCTCGCCGAGCGGGCCTACGGCGACGAGGCGCTGCTGCCGCTGCGGCTGTTCGGCAACCGCAGCTTCACCGTCGTCGGGATCGGCAGCGTGGTGATGGGGGCGGGCATGTTCGGCGGGCTGCTGCTGCTCCCGCAGTACCTGCAGATCGTGCACGGCTCGAGCGCCACGGTCGCCGGCCTGCAGATGATCCCGCTGGTCGCGGGCATCATGACCGGCGCGATGGGCTCCGGCATCGCCATCTCGCGCACCGGCCGCTACAAGGTGTTCCCGCTGGTCGGCATCGTGTTCATGACCGTCGCGCTGGTGTCGATGTCGTTCGTCGTCGGCGCCGACACCTCGATCTGGACGCTGGTCCCGTTCATGGTGCTGCTGGGCCTGGGCCTGGGCTTCAACTTCCAGCCCGCGATCCTCGCCGTGCAGAACGCCGTCTCGCCGCGGGAGATGGGCGTGGCCACCTCCTCGGTCACGTTCTTCCGACAGATGGGCGGCACCATCGGCACCGCGGTCTTCCTGTCGGTGCTGTTCAGCCGGCTGCCCACCGACATCGGGGAGGCGGTGACCTCCGCGGCGGCGACCGACCCGCGGGTGGCCGAGGCGGTGCAGAGCGGCCGGCTGCCGGCCGGCGGCGACCTGTCGGACACCTCGTTCATCCAGTCGCTGCCGTCGTTCCTCGCCGCGCCGTTCAAGACCGGGTTCTCGAACTCGATCGACCTGGTGTTCCTCATCGCCGCGTGCGTGGTGGCCGTCGGGTTCTTCGTCTTCCTGTTCCTGCCCCAGCTGGCACTGAGCACCAAGTCCGGCATCGAGGCGCGCCAGGCGGCTGCCCAGACCGCCGGTGAGCCGACGGGCGAGGACGCCGGCGCGCAGGCGGTCCAGGCGGCGGGTGCGGCGGCGCCGACGTCGACCGCGCCCCCGGCCGGGCGTCCCGGTGACGCCGAGCCGGCCGGTCGCCACCGCTGACGAGGCGCACGACTGCGAGAGGCCCCTCCCCGCGACCTGCGGGGAGGGGCCTCTCGTCGTCCACGGGCGGCTCGCGCGTCGACCTGCGGGTGCGTGCACGTCCGGACGGCCTGTCGCCCCGTGTCGCGTGCACGCAGCCGATGATCGACACGGCCAGCGGATCGATCATCGCGTTGTTGCCGCCGACACGCGCGGGCACGTCGGCGCGAGCGGCGACAACTGCATGGTCGACGCGGCCGGCACACACGGCGCGACTCAGCCGTGGGGCAGGAAGACCGCGCGGACGCAGCCGTCCTGCTTCTCCTTGAACAGCCGGTAGCCGCGCGGCGCGTCCTCCAGCGGCATCACGTGCGTGGCCAGGTACTCGGTGACCAGGTCCCCGCGCTCCATCCACTCCAGCAGGCGCGGGATGTAGCGCGGCCCGTGCACTTGGGCGCCGCGGAGGGTGAGCCCCTTGTTCATCACCGCGCCGAGCGGGAACTTGTCCGCCATCGCGGCGAAGACACCCAGCAGGAACACGCTGCCGCCCTTGCGGCAGGCCAGGACCGCCTCGCGGACCGCCGCCGTCCGGTCGGTCTGCAGCCGCAACTGCTGCTTGACCTGGTCGTACACCCCCTGCGGGCCGGGGCTGTGCGCCTCCATGCCCACCGCCTCGATGCACACGTCGGGGCCGCGGCCGCCGGTGGCCTCGCGCAGCTCCGCGGCCACGTCGGTGGTCGTGTAGTCGATCGCCTCCGCGCCCGCGTGCGTGCGGGCCTGCTCGAGCCGCTCGGGCAGCCGGTCGACGACGAACACCCGCTCGGCGCCCACCAGCGCCGAGATGCGGGCGGCCATCTGCCCGACGGCGCCCGCCCCCCACACCGCCACGGTGTCGCCGGGCTGCACCCCACCGAGGTCGACGCCGGTGAACGCGGTGGAGGCGGCGTCGGAGGCGAACAGCGCGCGGTCGTCGGAGACGCCGTCGGGGACCACGAAGGTGCCGACGTCGGCGAAGGGCACCCGCACGTACTCCGCGTGGCTGCCGGCGTAGCCGCCCACGGCGTGCGAGTAGCCCAGGCAGCCGCCGACCGCCTGCCCCCACAGCCCCTCGGTGATGCCCGGGTTCGGGTTGCTGTTGTCGCACAGCGAGTAGAGCTCGTGGCGGCAGTACCAGCAGGCGCCGCAGGAGACGAACGAGGCGACGACGACCCGGTCGCCCACCCGGCGGTGGCGGACACCCGCGCCGGCCTCGACGACCTCGCCCATGAACTCGTGGCCGATGACGTCGCCGGCGCGCATGAACGGGATGTAGCCCGAGAGCAGGTGCAGGTCCGACCCGCACGTGGTGGTCCGGGTGACCCGCAGGACGACGTCGTGGTCGTTGAGGACCTGCGGCTCCGGGACGTCCTCCACCGACAGCTGGTTCACGCCGGTCCAGGTCAGGGCCCTCACAGCACGCCCTCCCGCCGCGACGCTGCCACCGCGCCGTCCAGCAGCCGGCCGCCGGGGGTCTCGGTGCGCTCGCCGTGCGGGCGCGGGTCCATCCTGAGCACCTCGCCCACCTCGACCAGCTGCTTGGCCTCGCGCAGCGCCTGCCGCAGCCGCCCGATCTCCTCGTCCGTGGCCGGCCCGCGGAAGCGGGCCGCCAGCTCGGTGCCCTTGTCGCCGGGCGCCGGGGTCACCCGGGTCTCGACCCGGTCCCCGAGGGCGGCCAGCGGGGGCGGCAGGTCGGCGAGCCGGTCCGGGTCGGCGAGCACCGTGACCGCGCGCCACCGCCGGGCGGCGGTGGCCGGGTCGTCTCTGGCCGATGCGGTGCCGACGCCGGGCAGCCGCACGTGCTGCAGCCGCCCGAGCAGCGCCGCGCCGGCCCCTCCCGCGAGACCGGTGGCCCGGCTGACGAGCTGGTCGAGGTCCATGGCGTGCTGCTACCCGGCCCGTCCCCCGGCCTATCGTGGGCCGGTCGGGCAGCGCGCCCGCGCTCCCGCCGCCGTCGCCCGTGGAGGCTCCCGTGTCCTCGCTGATCCTGTCCCGCCGCGACCTGGAGTTCCTCCTGCACGAGTGGCTGGAGGTCGAGACCCTCACCAAGCGGCCGCGGTTCGCCGAGCACTCGCGGGAGACCTTCGACGCGGTCATGGAGCTCGCCGAGCAGATCGCCACCGAGCACTTCGCGCCGCACAACCGGAAGGCCGACGAGAACGAGCCGCGGTTCGTCGACGGCCGGGTGGAGATGGTCCCCGAGGTCGCCAGGGCCCTCGCGGTGTTCGTCGAGTCCGGGATCATGGCCGGCACCTTCGACGAGGAGTACGGCGGCATGCAGCTGCCGCAGACCGTCGGGCAGGCGGCGTTCGCGTGGTTCAAGGCGGCCAACGTCGGGACGTCGAGCTACCCGTTCCTGACCATGGGCAACGCCCGGCTGCTGCTCGCGCACGGCTCGCAGGAGCAGAAGGACCGCTTCGTCCGGCCGATGCTCGAGGGCCGCTGGTTCGGCACGATGGCGCTGTCGGAGCCCCAGGCCGGCTCGTCGCTGGCCGACATCACCACCCGCGCCGAGCCGCAGGACGACGGCACCTTCCGGCTCTTCGGCAACAAGATGTGGATCTCGGCCGGCGACCACGAGCTGACCGAGAACATCGTCCACCTGGTGCTGGCCAAGATCCCCGGTGGCCCGCCCGGGGTGAAGGGCATCTCGCTGTTCGTCGTGCCCAAGTTCCTGGTCACCGACGACGGGTCGGTCGGCGAGCGCAACGACGTCGTCCTGGCCGGCCTGAACCACAAGATGGGCTACCGCGGGACGACGAACACGCTGCTCAACTTCGGGGAGGGCGTGCACACCCCGGGCGGGCGGGCCGGCGCCGTCGGGTACCTGGTCGGGGAGCCGCACAAGGGGCTCTCCTACATGTTCCACATGATGAACGAGGCGCGGATCGGCGTCGGGATGGGCGCGACCGTCCTCGGCTACACCGGCTACCTGCACGCGCTGGAGTACGCGCGCACCCGCACCCAGGGCCGCCCGGCCAGCAGCAAGGACCCGTCCTCGCCCATGGTCCGGCTGGTCGACCACCCCGACGTCCGCCGGATGCTGCTGGCCGCCAAGAGCTACGCCCAGGGCGGGCTGGCGCTGGGCCTGTACTGCGCGCGCCTGGTCGACGAGGAGCGGACCGCCGAGACCGGGGAGGAGCGCGCCCGCGCCCACCTGCTGCTCGACACGCTGACCCCGATCGCCAAGGCGTGGCCCTCGCAGTGGGGCCCCGTCGCCGACGACCTGGCCATCCAGGTGCACGGCGGCTACGGCTACACCCGCGACTACCCGGTCGAGCAGTTCTACCGGGACAACCGGCTCAACCCGATCCACGAGGGCACCAACGGGATCCAGGCCCTGGACCTGCTCGGCCGCAAGGTCACCCTGCAGGGCGGGGCCGGGCTGCGGCTGCTGGCCGAGACGATCACGGCGACGACGGCGCGGGCGGCGGGGACGCCGTTCGCCGATCTCGCCGCCGACGTCGACGCCGCCGTCGGCCGGCTGGTGACGGTCACCGGCACGCTCTGGGGCACCGGCGACCCGGCGCTGGCCCTGGCCAACGCCAGTGCCTACCTCGACGCCGCCGGTCACACCGTCGTCGGGTGGCTGTGGCTGGAGCAAGCACTGGCCACGCGGGACGCGACCAGCGACTTCCACGAGGGCAAGCGCGCCGCGGCGCGGTACTTCCAGCGCTGGGAGCTGCCGAAGGTGCACACCTGGCTGGACCTGCTGGAGTCGCTGGACCGGACGGTGCTCGACACCCCCGACGCCTGGCTCTAGCCCCCGGAACAGCTCCGGAACGTGATCGCGCCCCGCCGCTCCTCGAGGGAGCGGCGGGGCGCGGTCGCACGGAGGTCGGGCCGGGCGTCAGGCCGCCTGGGCCACCCCCACCGGCTCGACGGCGGCGCCGGTCACGGCGCTCTCCCGCCGGGTGGCGGCGGAGGCGGCCGCCCGCTGCTCGCGCTCGTAGCGTGCCGTCGTCGAGGTGCCCATCGCGATCACCAGCCCGGTGAGGACCAGGAACCCGACGAGGGCGACAGCCGGCCACAGAACCATCTCGAACGTCCCCTTGCTCGTCTCGTGTCGCACCACCGGACCGTGCCCGGCGGAATCGTCGTCCGCCTTCTGTGTTCCCGGCTCGAACGCCTCTCAACCGTCGTCACGTAGTGTTCACCTGACGGGCTGTGAGCACGGCCACATCCGGGCAGGCCGGCGGCCCGGTGCGGTGCAGGGGATGACCGCATGGTGTCATCGGGAGGTGTCCGCCGGCGCCGGGGCCCCGCCGTCCGGCACCGCCGTCTCCACCCGGCCGACGCGTCCGGCGCTCCTCGTCCTGACCCTGTCACTCGGGGTGACGACGCTGTCGCTGCTGCAGAGCCTGGTCGTGCCGGTCCTCGGCCCGATCGGCGAGCAGCTCGGCGTCTCCCCCGCCGCCGCGGGCTGGGTGCTCACCGCCAACCTGCTGGCCGCCGCGGTGCTCACCCCGGTCCTCGGCCGGCTCGGCGACGTGCACGGCGAGCGCCCGGTCGTCCTCGGCATCCTGGTCGCCGTCGCGGCCGGCACCCTGCTGGCGATCGTCACCCGGTCACTGCCCCTGCTGCTGGTCGCCCGCGTCCTGCAGGGCTCCTCCTACGGGCTCTTCCCGCTGTCGATCAGCCTGCTGCGCCGTGAGCTCCCGCCGGAGCGGCTGAGCGTGGCGATGTCGATCGTCAGCAGCACCCTGGGCGTCGGCGGTGTGGTCGGCCTCGTGGCGGCCGGGCTGCTCACCGGCGACGGCGGGGACTACCACCGCCCGTTCTGGGTGGGCCTCGGCGTCACCCTGGTGTCCCTCGCGCTCGCCGCCGTGGCGCTGCCCCGCCGCCCGGGGACGGCGACCGGCGGGGTCGACTGGGCGGGAGCCGTGCTGCTCGGCATCGGACTGGTGCTCCTGCTGCTGCCGGTCTCGCAGGGCAACGCCTGGGGGTGGACCTCCCCGGCCACGCTCGGCTGCGCGGCCGCCGCGCTCGTCGTGCTGACCGGGTGGGTGCTGTTCCAGCGCCGCCGGACCGCGCCGCTGGTGCGCCCGGCGCTGCTGACCGACCCGCGGATGCTGGTGCCCAACCTCGCCGGGCTGGCGACGGGCGTGGGCCTGTTCGTCTCCTTCCTCGCGGTCATGCAGTACGTGCAGACGCCGCCCGCGGCCGCCGGCTACGGGTTCGGGGCGCCGGTGCTCGAGGCCGCCGTCGTCTACCTGCTGCCCGGTGGCGTGCTGGGCATCGCCCTCGCCCCGGTGGCCGGCCGGGTGGTCGACCGGGTCGGTCCCCTGCTCACGCTGCTCGCCGGGTCGCTCGCCGGCGTGGCCGGCTTCCTCGTGCTCGCCGCCGCGCGGGCGGAGCCGGCCGCCGTCGTCGTCGCCGGGCTGCTGACCCAGGCGTGGGTGACGGTGGTCTACGCCGCGCTGCCGACGCTGGTCGTCTCGGCGGTGCGGCGCAGCGAGACCGGGGTGGCCAACGCCGTGAACTCGATCGCCCGCTCGGTGGGCCAGGCGGTCGGCAGCACGGTCACCGTCGCGCTGCTCGGCGCCGCGCTCGACCCCGCCACCGGCTTCCCGCGGGCGGGGGCGTTCACCGCGGTGTCGCTGCTGGGCGCGGGCTCGGCCCTGGTGGTGGCGCTGGTCAGCGTCGGCGGCATGGTGCAGGGACGGCGGCGCGGTCCCGCCGGCGCCGGCGGGGCGGCCGACGTCGAGCGGGCCACGGCCTGCGCCGGCGAGTGGTCGCCGGTCTCCGGGGTGCGCTGAACCGCTCCCCGACGGCGCCGGTGTGATCACCCGGTGCATGGAAGGGGGCCGTCCGGGGAACCGATCACCCTGATCCACCCGCTCCCTGCCCCGGAGGACCACGATGGCCCGCCCCCACGGCTCCCGCGCCGCGAGCACCGAGGCGTCGCAGCCGACGCGTTTCTCGGGCAACTCCGCCGGTGACCCCGCGCCGCACGACGACAAGGTCAACTCGACGCGGTTCGACAACGCCCCCCGCGGCACCGACACGAAGACGACCTTCTTCGCCACGATCAAGCGCACGGTGAAGGAGTTCAGCGAGGACAACCTCACCGACTGGGCGGCGTCGCTCACCTACTACGGCGTCCTCGCGCTGTTCCCGGCGCTCATCGCGCTGACCTCCATCGTGGGGCTGCTCACCACGCCGCAGCAGCTCACCGACGCGCTGACCACCGTCCTCCCGGGTCAGGCGGCCAGCACGCTGGAGCCGGTCATCCAGCAGGTCGCCGGCAGCCAGAGCGCCGCCGGCTTCGGCCTGGTCCTCGGTCTGGCCGGCGCGGTGTGGTCGGCCTCGGGCTACGTCGGCGCGTTCACCCGCGCGTCCAACGTCGTCTACGAGACGCCCGAGGGCCGCAAGTTCTGGAAGCTCAAGCCGCTGCAGCTGCTGGTCACCCTGATCGGCATCCTGTTCGCCGCCGTCATCGTGGCGATGCTGGTGCTCAGCGGCGGGGTCGTGGAGGCCATCGCCTCGGCCGTCGGGGTGGGCGAGACGGCCCTCACCGTGTGGAACGTCGTCAAGTGGCCGGTGATCCTGGTGATCCTGGCCCTGATGATCGCCGTCCTCTACTACTCGACGCCGAACGTCAAGCTGCGCGGGTTCCGGTTCGTCAGCCCCGGCGCCGCCGTGGCGATCCTCGTGGCCGTCGTGGCCTCGGCCGCGTTCGCCTTCTACGTGGCCAACTTCGGCAGCTACAACAAGACCTACGGCGCGCTGGCCGGTGTCGTCGTCTTCCTGATCTGGTTCTGGCTGATCAACCTCGCCCTGCTGTTCGGCATCGAGTTCGACGCCGAGAAGGAGCGGACCAAGGAGCTCAAGGACGGCATCCCGGGCGCGGAGAAGGAGATCCAGCTCGACGCCCGCGCCGAGCCCAAGCCCCGCAACACCAACTAGCGGGCCGCACGACACACGCACCGGAGGCCCCTTCCCCGGCCGGGGAGGGGGCCTCCGGTGCGTGCTCAGCGGGCGGTGGGCGGGCCGTCGCCGCGGCGGGCCGGCGGGGTCCGCTCGATCACCGCGGCCACCACGGCCAGCCCCCGGCTGACCGCCGCACCGGCCGGTGCCAGCGGGGCGGGCACCCGGCGGACGACGGCGTCGACGGTGTCGCGGGTCCGGTCGACCAGCGACAGCGGCAGGCCCGACAGCGCGTTGCCCGGGGGGCGCCGCGACACCGTCGGGTGGGGCCGGGTGGGCGAGACCCGGCGGACCAGCTCCCACCGGCGGCCGAGCCGGCGCAGCTCGGCGGGGTCCAGGCGCTCCTGCAGCCGCGGGAACAGCAGGTCCTCCTCGTCGCGGACGTCCTCGCGCAGGACCGTCACCAGGCGGGCGAGCCGCGTGGCCCGCTTCGGGTGGTCGGGTCCGCCCTCCTCGAGCGCGGCGACGAGCTCGTTGACCTCCTGGTGCTCGGTCTCGATCCGCCGGGTCAGCGCCTCGCCGTCGGGCAGCACCCGGCGCATCACCGGCCACAGCACGGTCTCCTCGGCGAAGGCGTGGCTGAACACCAGCCGGCCGATCCGGGTGAGCACCTCCCCCTGCGCCCGGCCGGTGCTGCCGTCGAGCTCGTGCAGCAGGCGGTCGAGCTCGACGTGGTCGGCGCGCTGGCGCACCAGCACGCTGCCGGGCCCCCCGAGCTCGTCGTCGGTCTGGTCGGCGGTGGAACGGGGCACGGGGCCCTCCTCGGGGCGCACGGGACGGAACGGTCCGGTCCTGCCCGACGGCGGCGCCGGCCACACCGGGTTGCCCGGCGGGGCGCGGGGTAGTGCGGGCGCGGGGACAGCGGGGTCCCGATCCGCGAGGAGGGCAGTGCCATGGCCGACCGGCCCACCGTCACGTCGGACTTCTACGACCTGGAGGCGCTGCTCGACGAGCAGGACCGCGCGACGCTGCACCGTGTCCGGGCGTTCATGGACGAGCAGGTCGAACCGGTCATCAACGAGTACTGGACGCGGGCGCAGTTCCCCCGCCAGCTGATCCCCGGCCTGGCCGAGCTGGGCATCGCCGGCGCCCAGTACTCCGGGTACGGCTGCCCGGGCCGCTCCTCGCTGTTCGACGGCATGGTGTCCATGGAGCTGGGCCGGGGCGACCCGTCGGTGGCCACCTTCATCGGCGTCCACGGCGGCCTGGCCATGGGCACGATGCACCTGTGCGCCTCCGACGAGCAGAAGGAGCGCTGGCTGCCGGCGATGGCCCGCATGGAGCTGATCGGCGCGTTCGGGCTCACCGAGCCCGACCACGGCTCCGACGTCGCCCGGGGCATCCAGACCACCGCCCGCCGGGACGGCGACGAGTGGGTCCTCGACGGGCAGAAGAAGTGGATCGGCAACGGCAGCTTCGCCGACCTCGTCATCATCTGGGCGCGGGACGTGGAGACCGACCGGGTGCTCGGGTTCGTCGTCGAGACGCCGACGCCCGGGTTCAGCGCCGTCGACCTCGAGGACAAGATCGCCCTGCGCGCGGTGCAGAACGCGCTGATCACCCTCGACGGCGTCCGGGTGCCGGAGGAGAACCGGCTGCAGAACGCCAACTCGTTCCGCGACACGGCCAACGTGCTGCGGGCGACCCGGGTCAGCGTGGCGTGGTCGGCGGTCGGCTGCTCGCGCGGCGCCTACGAGCACGCGCTGCGCTACGCGATGGAGCGGGACCAGTTCGGCCGCTCGATCACCTCCTTCCAGCTCGTGCAGGACCTGCTGTTCCGGATGCTCGGCAACATCACCGCCTCCGCCGCGCTGTGCGCCCGGGCCTCGCAGCTGCAGGACTGCGGCATGCTCCGCGACGAGCACGCCTCGATGGCCAAGGGCTGGTCGACGATGCGCATGCGCGAGACCGTCGGCTGGGCGCGGGAGCTGATGGGCGGCAACGGGATCCTGCTGGAGAACCACGTGGGCCGGTTCGTGGCCGACGCCGAGGCCATCTACTCCTACGAGGGCACCCGCGAGGTGAACAGCCTCATCGTCGGCCGGGCGATCACCGGCACCAGCGCGATCGCCTGAGGCCGGACGTCAGGGGGCGGCCAGCCACGCCAGCGTGCGGCCCCGCGACCAGCAGCGGCCCACGGCCTCGGCGCGCAGGGAGGACCGGTCGGCCACCGTCAGCCCGATCGTGCTGTGACCGGAGGCGCGGCGGTCCCCGAGGGTCGGGACCGCCGGCGCCACCCCGACCCCCTCCACCGACACCCAGGCCACCGGCCGGCCGGCCGCGGCGTCGTCGAGGCGCTGCAGGAACCGCAGCCGCCCCACGGGCGGGACCTGCGCGAGCGCCCACGCCGTGGTGACGACGGGCAGGGCGTGCGCGGGCACCCGGGCGACCGCGGCGGGCAGCAGCTCGACGGGGTCCCCCCGCAGCAGCAGCGGCGGCGCCGTCGCGGCCAGCGCGAGCTCCGCCTCCACCATCGCGGCCCGCGCCGGCTGCCCCGGCCACACGCAGGCGCGCAGCCACCGGGCGTCGTCCGCGTCGGTCGGGTCGAGCGGGTCGCGGCCGACGCCGACCCGGGCGACGACCTCGGGCACCGCCCGCTCGGGGACCGGCCGGTCCCCCACGACCGCCGCCGACAGCTGCACCGGTGACGCCGGGTCGCCGAGGAACCGCCCGTCCCCGTAGGTGGTGCCGACGCGGTCGACGAGCAGGTCGGACCAGGCCGAGCAGCCCACGCCGACGAGGCCGACCACGCCCCCGCCCACCCGGTGCGCCGCCTCGGCGACGGCCGGGTACAGCACGGCGCAGCGCCCGGTCCCGTCGGTCCGCGGCAGCCGGCGCGCGGCGAGCGCCACGACCGCGTCGGTCGTCCCGAGCACCGTGTCGACCGCCGCCCGCGCGGCGGCGTCGCCGTCCCCGGCGGTGTAGGCCGCCGCCAGCGCCGGGGCGCGGCCGGCGAGGGCGAGGTCGTGCAGCGCGGCGAGGACGACGGTGGGGTGCCGCCGGCGCGCCGGCAGTGCCCCGAGGGCGCGCAGCGCCTCGGGGGACCGGCTCAGGGCGACGGCGACGCGCTCGTACAGCGGTGAGGCCCCGGCGGCGTCGGCCTCCGCGAAGCGCCGGTACGCCTCGGCGAGCGGGCGGGCCGGGCCCGCGGCGCTCACCGGCCGTCCCACCAGCGCAGGGCCGCCTCCTCCGGGGTGACGCCGTCGACGGCGACGGCGCGGTTGAGCCCGACCAGGTCGAGCGTGGTCAGCTGGGCGCTGACCGCGTCCAGCGTCGCGCGCAGCCGCTCGTCGGCGACCGTGGTCCGCACGATGGGTACCACGTTCTCCGGCGGCTGCAGCGACCGGTCGTCCCGGAGCAGCAGCAGCGAGGCGTCGGTCAGCCGGGCGTCGGTCGTCTCCAGCATGCCGACGTCGATCTGCCCGGTGAGCAGGGCCTCGGCCGTGGCCGACCGCGAGGGCATGCTGCGGACCTCGGCGAACTCCACGCCGTAGACCTCGCGCAGCCCGGGCAGGCAGAACCGCCGTTCCCGGCACTCGGGCGGGCCGCCGAAGACCAGCCCGGGGGCCACCGCGGCGAGCTGGGACAGCGTCGTCATCCCGTGCCGCTCGGCGAGGTCGGTGAGGACGACGAACCCGTTCTGGTCCTCGGCCTCGGCGGCGGCGAGCGGGGTCAGCCCCCGCCGGTCGAGCATCTCCGCCAGCCCGTCGCGCAGCGGCTCCGGGTGGTCGTGCACCGACCCGGCACCGGCCTGGAGGAACTCCGCGGCGGTGCCCAGGTAGTCGACGACGAGGTCGACCACCCCCTGCTCCAGCGCCGGGAAGACGACCTCGCGGGTGCCGATGCCGTGCTGCACCGTCACGGCGAAGCCCGCCCGCCGCAGCGCCTCGGCGTAGACCTCGGCCAGGGTCTGGTTCTCGGGGAAGTCGTAGGAGGCGATCCGGATCCCCGGGTCCCGGGGTGGGCCGGCGTCCGCGGCCGTGTCGCCGCACGCGCTCAGCAGGGCCGCGACGACGACGGCGACCACGGCGAGGACGGACACGGGGAACGGGCGACGGCGCATCGCGGGCCCTCCCGGGCAGGAGGCGGCGCCCCGCGGCCTTCGGACGCGGGAGCAGCCACGCTAGTCGCGGACGGGACCAAGGTCGATGGTCCTGGGAGCGCATCGGGTGCAGCATCGGGCGACATGGCGGCCACGACGCGGTCCTCCGCGCCGCAGACACCGGTGCCGCGGGTGCCGGTGCCGGCGGGCGGGCAGCTCCGCCGCCCGGACCCGCCGCAGGTCCACCGGGTCCACCGGCGCCGCCGGCCCTCCGGTGAGGCCCCGCCGCTGCCGCGGCACCTCAACGCGTCGGGCAAGTGGTGGCTGGCGCTCAGCGGGCTGGTGCTCGTCACCTGGGTCGTCGTGGTCGTCACCGGCAGCGTGGCCGTGTTCGACCTCGTCGACACGCGCATCCTGCAGGCCGTCGCGACCATCCGCTCCCCCGGGCTGACCCGGGTCGCCGAGGTGGCCGGCGTCCTCGCCACCGGCCGGGCCGTCCACCTGCTGTGGCTGGCCAACCTCGTCGTCCTGGTCGTCTTCCGGCGCTGGCGGCACCTGTTCGTCTGGGTCGGCGTCGGCCTCCTGGTGGTCAACACCGCGACCACCATGGCGGCCGTGCTGCAGCGGCACCGGCCCTACGAGGTGGAGGTGCTCGGGTACTGGTCGGGCTTCTCGATGCCCTCGGTGCCGATGACGGTGCTGGCGACCTTCCTGGTCAGCAGCCTGTACTCGCTGGTGCCCGCCGGCCGCCGCCGCGACGTCGGCAAGTGGGTGGTGTGCGGCCTGCTGCTGGTCACGGCCGCCTCGCGGCTCTACCTGGCCCAGGACCACCCCACCGACGTCCTCGCCGGCGTCGTCCTCGGGGTCGCCGCCCCGCTGGCCGCCTTCCGGCTGCTGACGCCCAACGAGGTCTACCCCGTCGTCTACCGGCGCGGCAGCCCGGCCCACCTCGACGTCACCGGGGCGCGTGGCGAGGCGATCGTCCGGGCGCTGCAGGACCAACTGGGCCTGGTCGCGACGTCCGTCAAGCCGTTCGGCCTGGCCGGCTCGGGGGGCTCCACGCCACTGCGGATCACGGTCAAGGGGACCGACGACGCGGAGGACGAGGAGGAGGACAGCTGCGTCTTCGGCAAGCTCTACGCGGTCACGCACCTGCGGTCCGACCGCTGGTTCAAGCTCGGCCGCACGCTGCTCTACGGCCGGCTCGAGGACGAGAAGCCCTACCACAGCGTGCGCCGGCTGGTGCAGTACGAGGACTACGTGCTGCACCTGCTCTCCGACGCCGGGCTGCCGGTGCCGCACCCGCTGGGCATCGTGGAGATCACCCCGGAACGCGAGTACCTGCTGGTCGCCGAGTTCCTCGTGGGCGCGCGCGAGATCGGCGACCCCGACGTCCCCGTCGACGACGACGTGATCGACCAGGGGCTGGCCGTCGTCCGCCGGCTGTGGGAGATCGGCATGGCCCACCGCGACATCAAGCCGGCCAACGTGCTGGTGCGCGACGGCACCCTGTTCCTCATCGACTCGGCGTTCGCCGAGGTGCGGCCCAGCCCCTGGCGGCAGGCGGTCGACCTGGCCAACATGATGCTGGTCCTCGCGCTGCGCACCGACGCCGAGCGGGTCCTCGCCCGGGCGCGCGTGCAGTTCTCCGACGAGGAGATCGCCGAGGCCTTCGCCGCCACCCGCGGCCTGACCATGCCCTCCCAGCTGCGCCGGATGCTGCGGGCGCAGGGCCGCGACCTGCACGCGGACTTCCTGCGGCTGCTGCCCTACCGGCTGCCGCCGGTGCAGATCCAGCGGTGGTCCTTCCGCAGGGTCGGGCTGACCCTGGTCACCGTCCTGGCCGTGGTCCTGGCCGTCTTCGTCGGCGTCGACCTGCTCAGGGCGCCGCTGTGAGCGCGGCCGGGCGCTCGGCCGTCGCGCTGCTCGCCGCGCCCCTGCTCGCCGCCGGCTGCAGCACGGGGGCGCCGAGCGTCAGCGTCGACATGCCCGCCTGTGTCAGCGGGGACGACGCGCGGGCGGCCAACGCCGTCGTGCTCATGGCCCAGGCGGTGCCGACGGCGAGCTGGGTGCCGTGCGTGGAGAGCGTGCCGGTCGGGTGGACCTACGCCGGCGTGGACGTCGACGCCGGCTCGGCCCGGTTCTGGCTCAACTCCGACCGGGACGGCATGCGCGCCATCGAGGTGCGGCTGACCGACGAGTGCGACACCCGGGGCGCCACCGAGATCCCCAGCGAGCGCGACGGCCTGCGGCGCTTCGAGCGGGTGACGCAGGTGACCCCCCAGTACCTCGGCCGCCGCCACTACGTCTTCCCGGGGGGCTGCGTGACCATCGTCTTCACGTTGTCCGGCGACAACCGCGGGGAGCCGCTGGCCCTCGCCACGCAGAGCCTGGGCGTGGTGAGCCGGGAGGAGCTGGCCGCACAGGTGCACGAGGCGAGCGGCGGCCGGCTGCACCTCGACCCTCCCGAGGCCGACGAGGACGCCGCCGCCGACGACGGGAGGGACCCGCCGTGACCGCCGTCGCCCCCCAGGCCCCGCCCGCCCGGCCGCGGCGGCGGATCCCGCTCTGGCGCCGGGTGCTGACGCCGCTGCTGTCCCTGGCGCTGGTCGGCGCCGTCTTCTTCTGGTTCCTGCCGCAGTTCACCAGCCTGTCCGACGTCTGGGCGGCGGTGCGGGCGATGTCCTGGGCGGAGCTGGCCGCGCTGGCGGTGGCCGCCGCGTGGAACCTGCTCACCTACCAGTTCGTCATGGTCATCACCATGCCGGGGCTGCGGCTGCGGGAGGCGACGGTCTCGTCGCTGACCACCACCGCGGTGTCCAACACCGTGGTCGCCGGGTCGGCGCTCTCGCTCGGGCTGACCTACGCGATGAACTCCTCGTGGGGGTTCTCCCGCTCGCGGACGTCGGTGTCGCTGCTGGTGTCGGGGCTGTGGAACAACTTCGCCAAGCTGGGCCTGCCGGTGGTGGCCCTCGCGCTGCTGGTCACGACCTCGCCGGCCGGACCCGGGCAGGTGGCCGGCGGGCTCGCCGGCGTCGCGGGACTGGTCGGCGCCGTCGTCGTGCTCGGCCTGCTGCTGCACAGCCGGGAGGGCGCCGCCCGGATGGGCCGGGGCCTGGGACGGGTGGCCTCGGCCGTGATCCGGCCGTTCGGCCGGCCGCCGGTGGAGGGCTGGGACCGGGCGACGACGAGGTTCCGCGACCGCACCGTGCTGCTGCTGCGCGCCCGCTGGCACTGGCTGACGCTGGCCACCCTGGTCAGCCACCTCTCGCTGTTCCTGGTCCTGCTGATCGCACTGCGCGCGGTGGGCGTGTCCGCGGCCGAGGTCAGCGCCGTGGAGGCGCTGGCGATCTTCGCCGGGGCCCGCCTGCTCACCGCCGTCCCGTTCACCCCGGGCGGCCTGGGGGTCATCGAGCTGGCGCTGATCACCGGCCTGTCCGCGGCCGGCGGCGACCGGGCGCTCGTGGCCGCGGCGGTCCTGGTGTTCCGCGCGCTCACCTACGTGCTGCCGATCCCCCTGGGCGTGGGGACCTACGTGTTCTGGCGGACCAACCGCTCGTGGCGGCGGGAGCCCAACTCCGCACCGCGCACGGAACTGGTGCCGGAGAGCGCCTGACGGGGCCGGCCGGCCTGCCGCCGTCCTCCTGCCGGAGCCGGGGACCTGTGCTTGAGTGAGCCGGGTCACCAGGTCCCCCGCACCCCGTCAGGAGTCCGCGATGACCACCACCGCACAGCGTCCGGCCGCCGGGGCCGCCGACCGCCCGCGCCCGGCCGCGGCCGCCGACGGCAGCGCGGAGGAGCAGGCGGGCGATGCCGTCATGGGCCTGGACATGGTCCTGGTCGACGCCGCCCGCGGGCCGCTGCGGCGCATGGTCCCGCCGGCCCGCACGCTCGCCGCGCTCGGGTCGGCCCTGGTCCGCCACCCCGACGCGGTGGCCCGCCGCGGCGGGGAGCTGGCCCGCGAGGTCGGCCGGATCGCGGTCGGCCGCTCGGAGATCGCGCCCAACCCCAAGGACCGCCGCTTCGCCGACCCCGCATGGACCGGCAACCCCCTGTTCAAGCGGACGATGCAGGCGCACATCGCCGCGGCCCGCGCCGCGGCCGGCCTGGTCGACGACGTCGACCTCGACTGGCGCGACGACGAGCGCATCCGCTTCACCCTGACCAACGTCGTCGACGCGCTCGCGCCCAGCAACGTCCCGTTCCTCAACCCGCTGGCGCTCAAGGCGGTCATCGACACCGGCGGCCGCAACGCCGTCTCCGGGCTGCGCCGGCTGGTCTCGGACATCGTGTCCCCGCCGCGGGTGCCCTCGATGGTCGAGCCCGACGCGTTCACCGTCGGCGAGGACCTCGCCGTCACCCCGGGCGCCGTCGTCCTGCGGACCGACGTGTTCGAGCTGATCCAGTACCGGCCGACGACCGAGCGGGTGTACCGCACGCCGCTCGTCATCGTGCCGCCGACGATCAACAAGTACTACGTCACCGACCTCGCGCCGGGCCGCAGCATCGTCGAGCACTACGTGGGCGCCGGCCACCAGGTCTTCATGATGAGCTGGCGCAACCCCGACGCCCGGCACGCCGAGTGGGGCCTGGACACCTACGGGCAGGCCGTCCTGGACGCCGCCGACGCCGCCGAGCGGATCACCGGCAGCGAGCGCGTCGCGTTCCAGGGCTTCTGCTCCGGCGGCATCATCCTGGCGATGGTGCTGGCCCACCTGGCCGCCACCGGCCGGCTCGACCGGGTGGCCGCCGCCAGCTTCGCCGTCACCGTCCTCGACTGGTCGCGCGCCGGCACGATCGGCGCGCTCATGGACGAGCAGGCGGTGCAGGAGGCCACCGAGAAGTCGCGGCGGAAGGGCTACCTCGACGGCGCGATGCTGGCCGAGGTCTTCGCCTGGCTGCGGCCCAACGACCTGGTGTGGAACTACTGGGTCAACAACTACCTGCAGGGCCAGCCCCCGCCCGCCTTCGACATCCTCTACTGGAACGCCGACACCACCCGGATGACCGCCGCGCTGCACCGCGACTTCATCGAGGTGGCACTGGGCAACCAGCTCACCGAGCCCGGGAGGTCGAGCATGCTCGGCACCCCGGTCGACCTCTCCACCGTCGACGTCGACACCTACGTCACCGCCGGCATCGCCGACCACCTCTGCCCGTGGCAGTCCTGCTACCGCACCACCCAGCTGCTCGGCGGGCGCAGCCGGTTCGTCCTGTCCACCGCCGGCCACATCGCCTCGCTGGTCAACCCGCCCACCAACCCCAAGGCGTCCTTCCAGGTGGCGCCGGAGACGCCGGCCGACCCGGAGCAGTGGCTGGCTTCGGCCCGCAAGGAGAAGGGCTCGTGGTGGCCGGACTTCACCGGGTGGCTGGCCGAGCGCGCCGGGGAGGAGGTACCGGCGCCGGAGTCGCTGGGCGGGCCGGACCTGCCGGTCCTCGGTGACGCGCCGGGGACGTATGTCTTCGACAAGTGAGTCGCGGCCGCGGCCGGACCGGGGGGAGACGGTCCGGACGCTGGTCGTCGGGGGCCGCACGCTGCGCGTGGCCGAGCGCCGCGGCGACGGTTCCCGTCCCCCGCTGCTGCTGATGAACGGCATCGGCGCCAGCCTCGAGGTGCTGCAGCCCTTCGTCGACGCGCTCGACGCGCGCCGCAC
This sequence comes from Geodermatophilus sp. SYSU D00710, assembly GCF_054050195.1. Taxonomy (NCBI): domain Bacteria; kingdom Bacillati; phylum Actinomycetota; class Actinomycetes; order Geodermatophilales; family Geodermatophilaceae; genus Geodermatophilus; species Geodermatophilus sp. SYSU D00710. The sequence continues at coordinate 118,035 of NZ_JBJGYX010000004.1, read as the reverse complement.
CGTCGTCCGCTTCGACGTCCCCGGCGTGGGCGGGTCGCCGCCACCGGTGGTCCCCTACGTGCTGGCCACGCTGACGCCGGTGGTGGCCGGGCTGCTGCGCCGGCTCGGTCACGACGGCGAGGTCGACGTGCTCGGGCTGTCGTGGGGCGGGGGCCTGGCGCAGCACTTCGCCGTCCAGCACCGCCGCCGGTGCCGCCGGCTGGTGCTCGCCGCCACCGGCACCGGGTCGCTGATGGTGCCCGCCTCCCCGCGGGTGCTCTCCCACATGCTCACGCCCCGGCGGCACCGCGACCCCGGCTACGCCGAGCGCATCGCGGGCGAGCTCTACGGCGGAACCGTGCGCACCGACCCGGCGCGGGCGGCGCGGGCGCTGCACGCGCACAGCCGGCTCGGCCCGCGGCGCGGCTACTACTTCCAGCTGGCCGCGAGCGCGGGGTGGAGCAGCCTGCCGTTCCTGTCGCTGATCCGGCAGCCGACGCTGGTGCTCTGCGGGGACGACGACCCGATCATCCCGACGGTCAACGCCCGCATCCTGGCCCGCGGCATCCCGCGCGCGCGGCTGCACCTCTACGAGGGCGGGCACCTGGCGCTGGTCACCGAGGCCCGCGAGCTGGCGCCGGTGGTCGACGCGTTCCTCGACGGGGACGGCTGACCGGTCGTCCCGGGGACAGCCGGAGCGGGTGCGCTGACGCCGGGTTCGACCGCCGGGAACCCGGCCCCGGCGCACACCATCGCGCCGTGCGCCGCGTAACGACCGGACATAAGCCGCACCGGACGCCCCCGTCCACGAACCCGCGCCGGATGCCGTCGAGCAGCTGGATGACCGACAGCCCGGCGGCGGCGACCACGGCCGGGTCGCCGGCGTAGCGCAGCAGGGCCAGGGCGGCCTCGTCGACGTCGCCGGGTGCGAGCTGCCGCGCGCCGTCGACCTCGCCGAGGAAGGTCTCGCGGGTCAGCCAGCCGGTCGCGCACGCCGCCGCGGACACCGCGGCCGGGCCGTCGAGGGTCAGCCCGCGCTGGTCCCGCACCGCCAGCGCGTAGGGCAGGGCCAGCAGCGCCGGCACCGCGAAGTCGCCGACGTCGTCGTGGGCCGGTGCGAGCAGGCCGGCGGAGTCGTAGCGGACCGAGCCGTCCGCGGGGCAGTACAGCAGGTCGGCGTCCTCGTCCCGGCCGGCGCAGGTCCCGCCGTCGGCGGCCCGGACGTCGGGCTCGGCCAGGCGCCCGCCGAGCGCGTCGGTGCCCGGGAAGCCGGTGCCCGTCGCCTGCTCCCAGAACGCGTCGAGGACGTCGTCGCTCGCCGCCACGACCTCGCCGTGGGTCCGGTCCCCGGCGTCGCGGGCCGGGTCGGACTCCTGCTGGGTGTAGAGCCGTGACTCGTCGAAGGCGGTGCAGACCCGCGCCCCGTCGGCAAAGCCCTCCTGGTAGGCGGAGAGCTGGTCGAACAGCGAACCGTGCGCGTCCTCGGCGTCGGGCGGTGAGCCCGGGGGGTCACCGAAGTAGACGTAGCTCAGCAGGTAGGGGTCGAGCTCGTCCGGACGGACGGCGACGTGCGCGGCGTTGCCGTCGACCACCCAGCGCGTCCACGCCCCGGCGAAGCACTCGGCCTGGGTCTCGGCGACGATCGAGGGGGCGTCCAGGCCGGCCTGCGCCTGGACGGCGTGCGCGATCTCGTGCGCCATGGTCTCGGCGACCATGAACGGGCCGTAGTCGCGGGCGAGGTCGGCCAGCCACGCCCGGTCGTAGACCACCGCGTCGTCGTCGCCGCAGTAGTAGGCGTTCTCCGCGAGGTCGGCGAGGTCGTCGGAGAAGCAGTCGCCGTCGGGCAGGTCGGCGGGGTCGGTCTCGTCCGGGTCGATCGACCAGACGCCGCCGTCGACCCCGTCGAAGTCGGCGCCGTACAGCTGCGGGGAGGTCTGCTCCCACCAGGTGAGCACGTCGGCGACGGCGTTGCGGGCGATCCGGTCGGTCTCGTCGCCGGACTCGGCCAGGTGCACCGGGACGTCGGCGTCGGTGGCGTCGGTGCGCGGCCCGCCGCCGGGCCCGGTCGCCGTGCCGGCCACGACGGTGGTGCAGCCGGACAGGGCCAGCCCCGCGGCGAGCAGCAGCCCGGCGGCGGGGCGGGCAACGCGCACGGCAGGCCACCTCCGGTCGGGGGACGGCGCGGGCAGCGTCCGGGCTGGGCGGCAGGAGGCTGCCCCGCCCGGTGGCACCGGGTCAACCGGGTCGTCCCCGCCCCCGCCGCGGACCCCGCTACGCCGCCGAGGGGTACGACCGGATCGCCGTGACCAGGGAGCAGCCGGCGTCGCCGAACTCCTCGACGACGAAGCCGAACTGCACGAGCAGCGTGGCCAGCGTCTGGTTCATCGTCCGCTGCACGGCGGTGTCGAGCGCGGCACCGCGCACCTGGTGGACCGCCATCCGGTCGTGCTGCCGCCAGCTGACCAGGATGCCGCCGCGCAGCGGCTCGGGGGTCAGACACACCCCGCCCGGCGGCACGTCGTCGCGGTCGGCGCCGGAGCAGTCGTGCAGCGGCAGGCCCGCCTCGACCAGCGCCGCGGTGACCTCGACGACCAGCGTGGTCAGCGCGTCCTCGTCGGTGAGCAGGTCGTCCCAGTCGTCGGCGAGCCGGTCGAGCTGCTCCCCGAGCTCGGTCAGCCACGCCCGGTCCTGCGGCGAGGGGCGCCGGGCGACGGTGCCGTCGTCGCGCAGGGTGCCGTGGACGGCGCGGGCGTCGCCGTCGAGGCCGCAGGACACGGCCGCCCACTCGGCCTCGACCCGGTCGGCGTAGGGGCCGGCCAGCGCCGCCGGGGCCGAGGGGTCGCCCTCGCCGTCGGTCAGCCACCACGCCGTCGGCGCCCCGGCGTCGGCGAGCCGGCGGCCGGCGGGGTGCGCGGTGGGGGCGGGCGCCGGGTGCGGGGCCAGGCCGACGGCGCCGCGGACCTGCGGCGCGCCGCCGGGAGCACCGTCCGCGGGAACGGGGACCGGGCCGGGCACCGGGACGTCGACCCGGACGGCGGCCGCCTCGCCGCCGGGACCGGCGTCGGCCGGGGCCGGCGCCGGCTGCTGGGCGCGGACGCGGTTGCGCTCGAACTCGTACTGGGCGGTCGAGGCCCGGCCCAGCGCGACGACCAGCCCGGCCATCGCGACGAACCCCAGGACGGCGACCACCGGCCAGAGGAGGACCGGGTCGTTCACCACGCGCACCAGGAACGCTGGGGGCCGGAGCCCCAGGCGGCGGCCCGGCGGACCCAGGCCCGGACGGTGGCGACGACGTCGACCGGCCGGCGCGCGCGGGCGAGCCGGCCGGGGAGGTCGTCGCACGGATCGGTGGCGGGCTCGAGGCCGAGCAGGGCGACGAGGTCGGCGATGCCCAGCCCGTCGCCGGCTGCGAGCGGGGCGGGCAGCGACGGTGCCGGTGGTGCGGGCGCGCTCACGGTGGGGTTCCTCCCGGACTGACGTCCCGGCTGGGGAAGTGCCGGTGACGTCGGAAGCATCGGGCCTGCGGGCCGGCGACGGGGCCCGCCGGCGCCACCCGCGGCCACGGCGTCACGCGATCGTTGTGTCCGCCCTGCTCAGGGGCCGGTCACCGGCCGTTGCGGCCGCCGTCATGTCGACTCGCCGTCGGTTCCCCCGCGTGGCGCGGTGGGCGGGCCGTGCGGTCGTCCCCGGACGGGCGGCGCGGCCGCGGCGTGTCGCCCGGTCAGCCGGAGGACGTCGTCCGGTACGGCGCGCCGCTGCGGTCGTACGTCGTCCACTCCCCGGTCTGCCGGCCGTGGTCGGAGGAGCCCGAGCGCAGCCGGGTCCCGTCGAGCCGGAACCACTCCCGGTACCCGTGGGGCTGCCCGTCGACGACGGGGCCGCGGGCCCGCGGCGACCCGTCCCGGTGCCGCTCCTCGTGCACGCCGTCGGTGGACTCGGCCCGGGGCACCTGCACCTCCGTCGTCGGGGACCGCCGGAGGGGCAGCCTGCCACGCGGCACCGACGGACCCCGGGAACGCCACAGGGACGCCGTCGCGGTCGACGGCGTCCCTGGGGACGTGCGTGCGGTCGGCCTCCCGCGAGAGGAGGCGCTCCGGTCAGTCGGCGTAGCGGACCACGTGACCTCCGGCGTCGCCGCCGAGCGGGGTGACCTCGAGGCCGCGCAGCCAGAGGACGTCGGCCAGCGCGCGGTTCATGACGGCCTGGACGGAGATGTCGGCGACCAGACCGTGCACCTGCTCGACGCTCATCCGGTCGTGCTGCCGCCACCCCACGACGACGCCGTCGAGGCCGGGCTCGGCGGCCAGGCACGCCCCGCCGAGCGCGCTGCCGGCGCCGGTGGCGTCCCACAGCGGGAGGCCGGCCTCGGTCAGCGCCGCCGCGACCTCCACGACCAGGGTGGCCAGCCGGTCCTCCTCGCCGAGGGCGGCGTCCCAGTCCTCCGGCAGCCGCTCGAGCTGGTCGCCGAGATGGGCCAGCCAGGCCAGCTCCTGCGGCGAGGGCCGCCGGTGCAGGCCGCCGTCGGGCCGGCGCAGCCCGTACACCGGGCGCAGGCTGCTGCCCTCGTCCACCGCGTGCCCGGCCGCCGCCCAGGCCGCGCCCGAGCGGTCGGGGAAGGGCCCGTCCACCAGCCGGCCGGAGCCGAACTCGTCCTCGCTCACCAACCACCAGCCCAGACGCGCCTCGCCGTCGAGCCGGACCTCACTGCTGCGCAGAACCACCGTGTCCACCGTTCGTCCCGTCCATGGGGGCCGTCGAGGGGAAGTGCGACGGCGACCGCGACCACCGGGGAAGGGCGGTGCGGGTGGTGGAAACGTAGGGCGCCCGGGGCCCGCGGCGCGGCCGCGGAGGACCCGCGGGACACGGCGTTCCCGGATCGTTGCGAACCCGCTGGTCCGGGCCGGTGACCGGCCTCTCCAACCGCCCACATGTCGACCGTGTCACGCTGCGTGAGGCGTGGGGATGTGCCGAAACCGCGCGGTGACGCCGGTTCGGCTCAAGTCCCCGGCGCGTCCCCGGAGACCGGCCGGGTGGACGGCGGGTGGGCGCGCTGCGCAGGATGGCGGTGCCCGGCCGTACCGAGCGGTACCGGCCTGTGGGCACGCGGGAGGCGGCGGGATGACGGCGGGGTCGACGGCGGGGTCCACGGCGCGCGGCACGGTGCGCTGGGCCGCGACGCACGGGGTGATGCGGCTGGCGATCCGGGCCCGCGCCCGCGCCGGCAACCCCGACGCCGAGGTGCTCTGCGACCCCGCCGTCCGGGAGGACCCGTACGCGCACTACGAGCGGCTGCGCCGTCCCGCGCCGCTGGTCGGCGGCGCGTTCTCCAAGGTCAGCGTCCACCACGCCGTGTGCACCGAGGTGCTGCGCAGCCCCGACTTCGGGCAGATCGGCGGGTCGCGCACCGAGGGCCTGCCGCCGGCGCTGCGGGCCGCGCTGCGGCTGGCCGGCCCCCGGCCGAGCGTGGGGCCGATCGACGCGCCGTCGATGCTGGCCGTCGACCCGCCCGAGCACACCCGGTACCGCCGGCTGGTCAGCCGCGCCTTCAGCGCCCGCGCCGTCGCCCGGCTGCGTGAGCGCACGCGCACGATCGCCGACGAGCTGCTCGACGACCTCGAGCACGGGCCCGCCGCGCCCGGCGGGCAGGTCGACCTGGTCGCCCGCTACGCGAGCCTGCTCCCGGTCACCGTCATCTCCGAGGTGCTCGGGGTGCCGGTGGGCATGCGCGAGCAGTTCCTCGCCTGGGCCGACGGGGCCACCCCGAGCCTCGACATGGGCGTGTCCTGGCGCACCCACCGCGAGGTGGAGCGCAACCTCGCCGAGCTCGACGCCTGGTTCCGCGGGCACCTGCGGCGGCTGCGCCGCGACCCCGGCGAGGACCTGCTGTCGGCCCTCGTCACCGCGGCCGACGACGACGGCAGCGCGCTCACCGAGCGGGAGCTGCTGGCCACCGCCGCACTGGTGTTCGGCGCCGGCTTCGAGACGACGGTCAACCTGATCAGCAACGGCGCCGCGCTGCTGTTCGCCCACCCCGACCAGCGCCGCCTGCTCGCCGCGGACCCCGCGCTCTGGCCCAACGCCGTCGACGAGGTGCTGCGGGTCGAGTCACCGGTGCAGCGGACCGGGCGGCGGGCGCTGCGCGACACCACGGTCGCCGGCGTCCCGGTCCGCGCGGGCGACCTGGTGATCCTGGTGCTGGCCGCGGCGAACCGCGACCCGCTGGTCTTCGCCGACCCGCACGTCTTCGACGTCACCCGTGCCAACGCCCGCGACCACGTCGCCTTCTCCAGCGGCATCCACTTCTGCCTCGGCGCCGCGCTGGCGCGGATGGAGGGGGAGGTCGCGCTGCAGGCGCTGTTCGAGCGGTTTCCCGACCTCGCACCGGCGGGGCCGTCCCGCCGCCGCGGCACGATCGTCCTGCGCGGCCACGAGGCCCTGCCGGTGGTCCTGGGCCGCGCCGCGCCGGCACCGGCGCCCGGTCGCCCGCACGTCCCGGCCTGACCGCCGCGCCGCCGCACCCTGGTCACGCCCCGCCGTCCTGCGCCACGATGCCCCTGCCGACCGGGGCCCCTGCCGACCGGAGCCCCCGACGACCGGAGGACAGCCGTGACCGACAGCGCAGCGCAGGTCGTCGACCGCCCCGACGCCTCCCGCTTCGAGGTGCTGGTGGACGGCGAGGTCGCCGGGTTCGCCGAGTACCGACGGACGCCGTCAACGGTGTCGTTCACCCACACCGTGGTCGACCCGGCCTTCGAGGGCCGGGGGCTGGGGTCCGTGCTGGCCCGGCGGGCGCTGGACGCTGTCCGCGCGGAGGGCGCGCAGGTGCTCCCGTTCTGCCCGTTCATCCGCGCCTGGATCGAGCGCCACCCCGACTACCTCGACCTCGTCCCCGCCCACCGCCGCGCCCAGTTCAGGCTGCCCGCCGACCCCCGACCCGAGGTGACCCCGAGATGACCCAGACCCGCGACCTGGCGGCCCTGGAGGCCGAGCGCGACCGCATCCGCGCCGCGCACCTCAAGCCCGCCGGCGAGCGCCCCGCCTCGACCGCGCGCGGCCTGCACCACACCGCACTGATCAGCAGCGACGTCGAGCGGACGATCCGGTTCTTCCAGGACGTGCTCGGCTTCCCGCTCACCGAGCTGATCGAGAACCGCGACTACCCCGGCTCCTCGCACTTCTTCTTCGACATCGGCCACGGCAACCTGCTGGCCTTCTTCGACTTCCCCGGCCTGGACGTCGGCCCGTACGCCGAGGTGCTCGGCGGGCTGCACCACATGGCGATCAGCGTCGAGCCCGAGCGCTGGCAGGAGCTGGTGCAGCGGCTCACCGACGCCGGCGTCGAGCACGAGGTGCACAGCGGCGTCTCGGTCTACTTCCGCGACCCCGACGGCGCCCGCATCGAGCTGATCGCCGACCCGCTCGGCGAGATGTACGGCTCCACCGTGCTCTGATCCCTCACACCGCCGCCGGGGCGGGCACGGTCCGGGCGACCGTCGGGAACGAGCGGTCGCCGAAGAGGACGCGGCGGGCCGCGACGCGACCCGGCGGCGTGCGCAGCAGCGCGAACGCCGCCGTCGCCATCGCGGGCGTGCGCACCTGCGCCAGCCCCCGGCGCAGCGCGAGCCGGCCCCGGAAGCGCTGGCGCAGCGCCGCTCCGTCGTAGTGCGCGAGCGCGTCGGACCGCCCGGCGCCCAGCGCGTCGTCGAGGACGTCGACGGCGTGCTCGGACAGCCGCAGGCAGGGGTCGAGGCCACCGGCGGTGAGCGGGGAGACCGCGCCCGCGGCGTCCCCGACGAGCAGCCCGTCGGCGCAGGCGATCCGCCGCAGCAGCCCGCCCACCGGGATCGGGCCCCCGCGCCGCTCGACGTCGCCGGCTACGGTCACGCCGGCCAGCCCGGGTGCCGTCACGCGGAACCGCGCCAGGGCCCGGCGCAGCCCGTCGGGGAAGCGGTCGGCGTACCCGGCCACGCCGACGTGGGCGTGCCGACCGTCGTCGACCACCCAGGCCAGGTAGCCGGGCGCGAGCGTGGGGTCGAGGACGCAGTGGAAGGCCGGCGGCCCCGCGCTGCCGGTGACGGGGAAGACCTCTTCCGCGCCCACCAGCAGGTGCGTGTTGCGGTCCAGGCCCAGGTCCCGGGCCACCCGGGAGCGGGCCCCGTCGGCGCCGACGACGAAGCGGGCCCGCACGCGCACCGGCCCACCGGGGCCGGCGAGCAGGCAGGTGCCGCCGTCCCGGCCGGTGTAGCGGGTGGCCAGGGCGATCCGCACGCCGGCGTCGGCGGCGGCACGGGCGGCGGCGTCGTACAGCGGGCCCATGTCGCCCACCCGGTACTCGTCGCGGTCGCTGTCGAGGACCACGGGGCGGTCCAGCGCGGGCGGGTAGAGCACCGTGCGCCGGATGGGCGGGCCGAGGTGCTCCGCGGGCAGCGGGAAGTCGTCGAGCGTCCGGCGGACGAAGATCCCCGTGGTGCGGACGGCGCCGGAGAGCACGGTCCGCCGGTCGGCGAGCAGGACGTCGTGGCCGCGGCGGGCGAGCTGCGTGGCGGCGTGCAGCCCGGCCAGCCCGGCGCCGACCACCAGGACGTCGGCGTTCACCGGACGTCGTCCCGGGCGAACCGCAGCCAGCCGAGCAGCAAGGCACCGGCGGCCCAGGCGAGCAGGACGGTCACCGACGACGTCCACGTCATCCCCGCCGGCTCGCCGCCGAAGAGCAGGAACGCCGCGCCGGAGCCGGGCAGGGCCTCGGCCAGCGCGGTGGCCCACCCCTGGCCGAACTGGGGCAGGACCAGCGGCATGACCAGCACCAGCAGGAAGACCACCACGAGAGCGCCGGCGGTGCTGCGGAGCAGGGCACCCAGCCCCACCGCGAGCGCGGCGCCGGCGGCCACGACGAGCGCGATGGTGCCCACCGCGTCGAGACCCTGGTCCACCGGCAGGGTGAGGTCGGGGTGGGCCGCGTGCGCGGCGAGGGCGGAGGCCAGGGCGAGCAGCACACCCGCGACGGTGGCCGTGCCCACCGCCACCCCCGCGCGGGCGAGGAGCAGGAGGCCACGGCGGGGCGTCCACTGCAGCGTGGGCACGATCCCGCCGGTGGCGTGGTCGGCGGTGACCGCGGTGAGGGCCAGGCCGAGCAGCGCGAACTGGGCGGGCATGACGAAGGCGGCCACCCCGGGCCAGACCGGGTCACCCCCGGACGGCACGGGGTCCGCGGCCGCCTCCACCCCGGCGACGACCCCGAGTCCGACCAGGACGACGGCGGCCGCCAGCAGGAACCACCAGCTGGTGCGGACGGTCCACAGCCGGGTCCACTCGGCGGCGCAGGTGCGGGCGAGCACGCGCCGGGCCGGCACCCGACCGGCTCCGGGCGCCAGGACCGCCGTCACCGGGCCACCCCCGCGGGCGCCTCGTCGCGGCCGGCGTACTCCACGCTGCCGGCGGTCAGAGCCAGGTAGGCCTCCTCGAGGGACTGCTGGACCTCCGACAGGTGGTGCAGCGGGACCTGCGCAGAGGCCGCGACCTCGCCGACCTCCTCGGCGCCGATCCCCTCGACCTGCAGCTCGTGCGCGCCGACCTGCTCGACGGCTGCTCCACGCGCCCGGAGCCCGGGGAGCAGCAGGTCGGGCCGGGCACACCGGACCCGGACCCGGCGACCGCCGAGGCCGCGCAGGAGCTCCGCGGTGGTCGTGTCGGCGACCAGGCGGCCGCGGCCGACGACCACCAGCCGGTCGGCGGTCTGCTCGACCTCGCTCAGCAGGTGGCTGGACACCAGCACGGTGCGACCCTCGTCGGCGAGCCGGCGCAGCAGGCCGCGGATCCAGCGGACACCGTCGAGGTCGAGGCCGTTGACCGGCTCGTCGAACAGGAGCACGCCGGGGTCGCCGAGCAGGGCCGCGGCGATGCCGAGGCGCTGGCGCATGCCGAGCGAGTAGCCGGCGATCCGGCGGCGCGCCGCGGCGCCCAGCCCGGCCTGCTCGACCACCTCGTCGACGCGGCGCCGCGGGATGCCGTTGGTCCGCGCGGCCACGCGCAGGTGGGCGCGGCCGGTGCGGCCGGGGTGGACCGCGCCGGGGTCGAGCATCGCCCCGACCTCCCGCAGCGGTTCGGCCAGCGCCGCGTACGGGCGCCCGTTGACCAGGGCCGTCCCCGCCGTCGGCCGGTCGAGGCCCAGGACCGCGCGCATCGTCGTGGACTTGCCGGCCCCGTTGGGGCCGAGGAAGCCGGTGACCTTCCCCGGCTCGACGTCGAAGGTGAGGTCGTCGACCGCGAGGACGGCGCCGTAGCGCTTGGTCAGGCCGCGGACGGTGATCACCGGTGGGCCTCCTGGGCGGCCTGCGGCGCGTCCTGGCCGTCGGGGACCCACTCGAGCAGGTCGCCGGGCTGGCAGTCGAGCACCCGGCACATCGCCTCGAGGGTGCTGAAGCGGACGGCCTTGGCGCGGCCGTTCTTGAGGACCGCCACGTTGGCCGGGGTGAGGCCGACCCGGTCGGCGAACTCCCCCACGCTCATCTTGCGCCGGGCCAGCTCGACGTCGATGCGCACGACGATGGGCATCAGATGACCGCTTCCATGTCGGTGCGCAGTGCCGTGGCCTGCCGGAGCAGGGCGCGCATCACGACCATGAGCAGCCCGACGACGGCGCCCACGAGCAACAGCACCAACAGGATCACGAACAGCGCCGCGTCGTCGCTGACGCCGTCGACGATGAAGTAGTAGACGCAGACCCAGGTGCCCAGGAGCATCGCCCACCCCGCGGCCATCGCGCCGACGATGGCGTCGACCCAGGGGAAGGCGCCGTCGCTGAAGATCCGGTCGGTGGTGACCAGCGTCAGCAGCTGCCAGGTGCACACGATGACGACCTGCACGCACAGCAGCGCGAGCACCGCGGCGGCCGTCATCACCCACCGCACGACCGACTGCTCCAGCGAGGGGTCGGCCAGGTCGGGGACCATCCGGGGCACCGCCCACGCCTGGGCGCCCACCAGGGCGAGGAAGACCACCGCGAGCAGGACCCTGAGCGGTCCGACCGCCCGACGCACCGTCTGCATGCCGCCGACTGTCACGGATGACCTATCGAATGTCAATCGATAGACATCGTGTCGCGATGCTTTCACCCCGGTGGGGGGATCGTCGTGCCACCGGGCCGGACGGCCGAGAGTCCGCATCAGGGTCCGCGGGACGAACAGGGGCGCCGTGTGGGGCGCGGCGATCGTCTCCGCCGAGCGGACCGAGCCCGGCCGGGTCGCGGTCCGGACCAGCCTCGTCGACCCCGGCAGCGGGGCCGGGAGCCCGGAGGCGCAGCAGGCGGTCGCCGTGTGCGAGGGCACGGTCGCCTGGCTGCAGGGGCACGGCATCGCCGACCCGTACGCCGACGTGCAGGGACGCCGGTGGCACGAGCCTGGTGCTCCACGGCCACCCCGACCTGCCCGCCAGGGAGTGCACCGAGTACTGACGCCGACCCGCGCCGGGGCGACCACGCGGTCGTTACTTGGGGCAGGCTGACCTCGCCTGGTGTCTCGTCGTCCGGCCCCGTTGCGTCCGTCCCGTCTCGTGGTCCCCCTCGCCGTCCTGGCCCTGTCAGCAGGACTGACCGCCTGCGGCGGGTCGGAGGACGACGGCTCCGCACCCGCCGCGGGATCCTCCTCGTCGGGCGCCTCCCGGTCACGATCGAGACCGAGTACGGCACCACGGAGATCCCCGGGGAACCGCAGCGCGTGGTCACCGTCGGCTTCAACGACCAGGACTTCGTGCTGGCCCTGGGCGTGACGCCGGTCGGCGAGCGCGAGAACCTGGGCGACTACGACGCCACGACCCGTCCCTGGGCGGAGGACCTGCTCCCGGCGGAGGACATCCCGACCGTGGGCGGCGAGGAGATCGACGTCGAGGCCGTCGCCGCGCTGGAGCCCGACCTGATCGTCGGCGTCTACTCCTTCACGGACCAGACGGTCTACGACCAGCTGTCCGGCATCGCGCCCACGCTCGCGCAGACCGACGAGTAGGCCGACGGAGCCACCCCGTGGCAGGAGCAGACGCTGCTCATCGGCCAGGCGCTCGGCCGCGAGGACGAGGCGCAGCAGCTGGTCGACGACGTCGAGGGCCGGTTCCAGGAGGCGGTCGACGAGAACCCCGGATTCGCCGACCGCTCGATCGCCGTGGACCTGACCGGTGTCGGCTCGGGCCACTACCGGCTCGGCCGGGACGACCTGCGGACCCAGTTCTTCACCGACCTCGGCTTCACCGTCCCCGACGCCAGCACCGACGTCAGCCAGGAGCGGCTGGACCTGCTCGAGGCCGACGTGCTGGCGGTGAACGGGTACCACCAGGCGGACGCCGACGCGGACCGGCTGTTCTCGGTCCTCGACGTGGTGACCCAGGGCCGCACGGTCCTGCTCGGCGGCTACTCCGGCGACGTGTCCGCCGCGCTCGGCTTCGGTAGCCCCCTGTCGCTGCCCTACCTGCTGGACGAGGTCGTGCCGGCCCTGGCCGCTGCCGCCGACGGCGACCCGTCCACCGCGGTGCCGGCCCTCGGCTGAGCGCCCGTGCTCCGGCGCGACGCCTCCGGCGCGGTCACGCCCAGTCGGCCGCCGTGAGACCGTCGGGGTGTCCGGCGGGCCACTGGACCAGCTCGATCCGGTTGCCGTCGGGGTCGGTGATCCAGGCGGTCAGGAAGTCCGCCGAGTCGTCGGGTGACGTGGGGTCCGCGACCTCGATGCCCTTCGTCCTGAGGTCGGCGACCGTGGCGTGCATCGACTCCACCGAGACGACCAGGTGGCTGAGGCCGCTCCCCCGGTCCCCGGGAGCCCCGGTGGGGTCGAAGACGAGCTCGATGCGCACCACGTCGTCGTCGGGCAGCTTGAGCATCGTCAGCTGTCCGACCGGGGTCTCCGGCACCCGGCCGACCACCTCGTAGCCGACGGCCGTGTAGAAGGCGAGCGCCCGCTCGGGATCGGCGACCCGGAGGCCCACGTGCAACGTCCTCATCGGTCCCCTCCCGCGTCCGAGGTCGGGAGCGGTCGCCGTACCCGGTAGCGGAGGTGCAGGACCCGGTGCTCCGGATCGGCATCGGCGGCGTCCAGCTCGCGGGTCAGCTCCAGCTCGGTCCGCTCGGCGGGCAGGTGGTCGAACAGCCGTCGTCCTCCTCCGAGGAGGACGGGGACGACGTGCAGTTCCATCTCGTCGAGCTCACCCTCCCGGAGCAGCGCCTGGGCGGCGCCGGCGCCGAGGACCAGCACGTCGGCGTCACCGGCGGCGGCGCGGGCCTGCGCGGCGCAGGCGCGGACGTCGGTGACGAAGCGCACGCTGCCCGGGGGAGGCTCCTCGGGCACCTGGTGGGTGAGCACGAAGACCGGGACGCCGTCGTGGTGGTCGCCGTCCCAGTGGCCGGCGTGGTCGTAGGTGCGGCGTCCCGAGATGACGGCCCTCGTCGCCATCGACTCGGCGAACACCTGCCCGTTCGGTCCCGGGTCGAGTCGGTGGTCCAGCCAGTTGAACAGCCGGAAGCCGCCGATGCCCATCGGCTGCTCCGGGCCGTCCTCCGGCCCGACGACGAAGCCGTCGAGGGACATGGTCATGTCCAGCCGGATCGACTGGGTCCCGACGCTCATGTGGTTCTGACCGACACCGGACACGGGACTCATCGGGCGTTGCGCCGCGGAGGCGAACGTGGGCCCCGTGGGAATCGAACCCACAACCCGCGGATCAGAAGTCCGGAACCGGACGTGTCGAACGGTGCTGCATGATGCCGTTTGCGCAGGATTGAGCCCGAGTGGCGTGCTGACTCGGACCGCAGCCTCTTCCTCACTGTCGCGCAGTACGCGTCAGCCCTGACCCCGTGCTCATGTCTGCACGGCGTGCGGCATCGGATAGAACGAAGCACCGTGCGGGGTCGGTCAAGCCCTCATGAGATCGGCACTCGGACCAAGTGTCACGATCACTAATGGTCACTAATGGTCACTAATGGTATTGACAGTCGCAGCGCTCTTCCGTCGCTCGTTCGATCAGCACGTCGCGCGAGAGGGCGTCCCCGGCAGGTACTGGTGGCGGATCTCCGAGGGCAGCGTCCCGCCGGTGAGCAGGCACGCCACTGCCACGGGATCGCGTACGTACTCGGTGGCGAGCGGCAGATCCCACAAACCGAGGGTCAGGTCCATGCTGCCGGTCTGCAGCGTGCGTCCGTCCGGACTGAACCCAACCCGGTAGACGCTGCCGTGGTGGCCCTCGACCCGAGCGAGCTCCACCGGCACGGTGGGTTCCGTGATGTTCCAGACCACAGCGACCGCCTGCGCACTGCCCGTGATGACGGCGCCTCCGTCGGGACTGAAGCCGACCATGCCGCCGGTGTCGTCGCCACGGACAGTGCTGACGACTGTGGGTTCCTCGAGCCGGCTGACCTCCCACAACGAGAACACACGCCCTGGACCGGCTGTAGCAAGCAGCCCACCACGAGGGCTGAACGCGACGTCCACCGCGGGCTCGGCGATACGCGAGAGGAGCCGAGGTCTCGTGAGGTCCAGCACGTCCCACAACTCGACGGCTTCGCTGGTCGCGACGGCCAGGCTCCGCCCGTCCGGTCCGAAGACGGCTGACCTGCTGGGCCCGTCCCCGCCCGGCCGCAGGACGCTCGACCTCACCGGTGCACGGGGATCCGTGACGTCCCACAGGTCAATCTCCCGGCCGGTCGTTCGCACCGCGACCGTATCCCCGTCAGAGGCGAAGGTGACGACTCCGGGGCGGTTGCCGAGGGAAGAGGCCCACGCCGGCTGTTCGCGCCGTGTCAGGTCCCAGAGCTCAGGCGCCTGTTCGCTGCTGCTTCGAGCCAGAACGGCAGCGTCCGGGCTGAGCGCGACATCCCACACAGGGCTCGAGCTCCGCTCGATGGCGCTGACCTCGGCCGGGTGATCGACATCGGACAGGTCCCAGACGGTGATCGGATCCGTCGACGTCGCCGTCACCATCGTCCGACCGTCCGAGGAGAAGCTCGCAATCGGCTCATCCTGGAACGGTCCCAGTCGAGCGCGCTGGCGGACGGCACCCTTGTCATCCAGCAGCCACACCAAGGCGGCGCCATCCGCGCCTCCGGTCACCATCCGGCTGCCGTCGGCCAGGAACGCGATCCCCCAGGCACCACCGTCGTGACCGGTGAGCGTCTGGGTCAGGACCGGCTGGGCGACATCCTCGAGGTCCCACACGGCGATGCCGTCGCCGTTGGCGGTGCACAGCGTCCGGCCGTCGGGGCTGAAGGCGGCCTCGAAGACGACGTTGTCGCGGGGCCCCGCAAGCCTGCTCACGAACGTCGGCCGAGCACGATCCCGCAGGTCCCACACCTCCGCAGGGCCACTCTCGGGCGCCAGGATGACGAGCCTCCCGTCGGGGCTGAGCGTCGCGTCGTCGGCGAGTACCGGGATCGTCCCCAGAGGAAGGGGGTGCCGCGGGTCGGAGACGTCCCAGATGGCGCTCGCGCCAGGCCGAGCGGCCATCACCAGGGTCGTCCCGTCCTGGCTGATGTCGACGTCTCTGAGGGTCTCGGCTCCGGGGAGCTCGGACAGCGGGGCGGGTGCCGTGGGCGCCGACACGTCCCACAGGCTGCCGCCCGCGAAGAGGACAGCCGCCCGCGGGAAGAAGCGCACCGGCTCAGGTGCGGGCACAGCGGAGAGCTTGTGCGCACGTGCAGGGTCGGACACGTCCCAGAGCAGGGAGTCGTTCGAGAACTCGCCGGTGGCCAAGAGGTTCCCCGTACCGTCGAAGGACAGTGCGTGGATCGGCCCTCCGGAACCGGTGAGAGTCGCCAGGCGCGCGCGGTTCCAGGGATCTGCGACTTCCCAGAGGATCGCCGTACCGTCATCGCCAGCCGTGGCGACCAGCTCGCCCTGAGCTGACGCGGCCACCGCTTGGACCCCGGCTGTGTGACCGAGGAGACTGCCGTCGTACGGACTCTCAACGAGGGTCCGCCGAAGACTGGCCTCCGCCTCGGCGACCGGGGCGATGCGCAGCGCTTCGACTGCCAAGAGCAACGCCACGTCGGGCCGTTGCTGCCGTGCTGCGTCGGCCGTCGCGGCGATTCGTCGAGCTTCCGCGACGTTGCGCTCACGGATTGCCTCGCCTCGTTGCTGGAAGGCGATGACTGCAGCGGTGCCCGCTGCCGCGGCGAGAAGACAGAGCGTCAGGACCACCGCCTGCACCGTCCGACGCAGGCGGCGGCGCTCACGGATGTGCCGGCCGATGAGCAGGTCCTTGTCCAGACCGATCAGAGGCGCGGCGAACTCCGCCGCGAAGTCGCCAAGGCGGACACGGTGTTCCCCCGGACGGTCCTCGACTGTCGTCGACGGGCCTGAGACCAGTGGCTTGAGGTCAACCCACAACGGCACGTCGCTGAAAGCCCCGGAGAGGGTGGTGGGCAACGCATCGGTACGGTCCCAGTCGAAGTCTCGGTCCTTCCAGGCGATCTCTCCGGCTGTCAGGGCGATGAGGATCCTGTCGGCGTCCCGGTTCTCGAGCCACCATCTGACCTCTTCACTTACCCACCGCGACGACGCAGCCGCTGGGGAAGCCATGAGGATGAACCACTCAGAGGACGCCAGGGCGGTCCTGATGGTGCTCCACAGGTCCGGCGCGGCGGCCAGGTTGGTCTCATCCCGGAAGATGCGCAATTGCCGGGGCCGGTACCAGCGGCCGCCGAACCGCTCCACCTCCGCCTGCAGCGCCTCGGCAACGGGTCGGCTTTGTGCGTGGCTGTAGGAGATGAAGGCGTCGTACCGAGCAGTCGACCTCGCCGGTGCACCACTCGCCGCAGCCATGGCATCCCTCGCGCTCGACGCCGGTCGTCCCGAACGAGCGGCCGAAGACCGAGACGTGTGGGTCACCGCGCCTGGCCCCCTTCACCAGGTGTCGGACCGCCACGTGCCTCACAAGGCGACCGATTCCCACAGAGTGTGCACGACTGGCACCGGCGCGGCCCGGTCGTCAGCGCGGGATGAGGCAGCGGCTCAGCGTCCGCAACGATGCCCCCTGGCGCCCGCTGTGACCGCGTCAGGAGATCCGCAACGGGGCAGTGGCGGGGTACGAGAGGCGAAGCGGTCGGCCGGCGTGGCCATATGCAGCGCCTGGTGCGGGCGCCCGGTGTTGTAGAAGGCGACCCACTTGAGCAAGCGTCAAGGATCAGCCGCCAGTACAGCTGCCAACCATCAACCGCAACACGTCAAGACCCATCCGACGCTCGTTCGTCAAGCATCAGGCGAAACCACACAGTCAGAGCGGTGGGCCCCGTGGGGATCGAACCCACAACCCGCGGATTAAAAGTCCGCTGCTCTGCCAGTTGAGCTAGAGGCCCGCTGCCGTCGAGTCTCCCAGACGAGCGCGGCGGTCACCGGCCGGTCACAGCACGTCCAGGACCAGTAGGACGACGATCGTCAGCACCGCCGAGACGAGCAGGGACCCGAGACAGCCCAACCGGTTCGAGAAGAAGAGGAACACCCGGCGGGGGTGCCCCTGGGACCGCCGTCGGAACCCTCCGTGTCCGCCGTCACCACTCGGACGGGGGCGTCCACCCGTCCGGGGGATCGTGGCCGCCGCTCCCGACTACCTACGGTCACCACCAGTGCGGCGCCGACGGCGCCGGCACGCCAGACCCCGGTCCGGCCGTCCCGTTCCCCCCGGGCCGGCCGGACCGGTCCCACGTCGGGGGTCGGTCAGCAGGCGCTCTCCGTCAGCGCGAACAGCACGTCGCGCTGCGCCTGGTCCAGCGGCAGGTCCACGGTGACCTCGTCCTCGCCGTCCACCTGCACGCCGAGCAGGAACAGGTGCGGCTGCTTGGTCTCCGCCAGCGCGTGGGGGTCACAGCGCGCCGTCGTGAACGTCAGGCCGACCTCGCGGCCCCGCTCCCCCTCGCCCAGCGTCACCGGCAGGTCGGCGTCGACGTCGTAGAGCACGTTGCCCTCCAGCCGGGTCAGGGTCACCGCGCGGTCGTCGTCGCCCCCACGGGTCAGTTGGAGCGACCCGGTGACGGTCTCGCCCTCGAGGGCCAGGCCGGTCACCGTGACCCCGGCGACGGCGAGCACCGCCCGCGCCGCGCAGGTCTCGGCGTGGATCCGGGCGAGGTCCTCGGCCGCCAGCGGCACGCGCAGCACCTCGCTGCGCCCGTCGGGACGGACGACGGTCAGCCGCGCGGCCGCGGGCTCGGCGGCGCGGTCGCACACCGCCTCGCCGAAGGGCGTCGGCAGGTCGATGGTGCGCCCGGGCGCGAACGCCGCGGTCACGGCGCGGTCGGGCAGCGGCGCGAACCCGGGCGAGTCGATCGCGACGGAGGTGACCGTGAACGGCTCGCTGCCGGTGTCGGTCACCCGCACCTGCACCTGGCCGCCGACGGCCTCGTCGGTGCGGAGCTGCACGGCGACCGCCTCGATGCCGGCGACCGGCGGCACCGGCGGGCCGGAGGACAGCGCGGCGGAGGACGACGACGCCGCCGTCGACGACGACGGGGCCGACGACACCGCCGGGGCGGCACCGCACCCCGCGCACAGCAGGAGCGCCAGCCCGGCCGCCGTCCGCCTCATGCCGGGCAGGGTAGGCGCGCCGGCGGTCCTACTGGTGCCGCGCGGGCAGCCGCGCCAACACGTGCCCGGCGTCCATCCGCACCTCGAGCTTCTCCTGCGGGTTGGCCGCCGGGCCGCGCCGGGGTTCGCCGTCGTCCAGGTCGAAGGCGGAGTCGTGCCACGGGCAGACCAGGCACGCGTGCCCGCGCACCTCCTCGATGCTGCCCTCGTACAGCGGCCCGGCCAGGTGGGAGCAGGACCCGACGAAGACGTCGACCCGCCCGCCCCGGCGGACGGCGGCGAGCGGCACGGCCACGCCGCTGCCGGTGCCGGTCCGCAGCGCCGGCCGGCCCTCCGGCAGGTCGTCGAGCGGGCCGAGGTCGATCCAGTCGGAGGTCAGCGCGCGGGCCGCGGTGGCCGCGTGAGAGGCGCCCGAGGACTGCGCGTAGGACATGTGCCCGCCGACCGCCGCCGAGCCGGTGGCGATGCCGAGCCCGGTGTAGGACAGCACCCGGCCCAGCGTCCCCCGGCCCCTGGACCGGGCGACCAGCGAGCCGACGTAGAGCCCGAGGGCGACGGTGTTGGCCGCCGCGTGCAGCGCCCCCAGCCGGCGGACGCCGATCTCCTGCTCCGACCAGTCGGCCGCGCCCGACAGCGCGGCGGGCACCGAGACGGCGACGCCGGTGCCGATGAGGACGGTGGCGGCGGGCCGCAGCGGCGGGATCGCGTCGAGCAGCCCGGCGGAGGCCCAGCTGCCCACGGGGACCTGCACGAGCACCGGGTGCAGCGGGTGGCCCAGCCAGGTGCCGTGGAGGGCGTCCTTGAGGGCTCCGGGCTTCAGCGCCGCCTGCACGGCCGAGCGGGCCGAGTCGATGACCTTGTCGAAGGTGCTCACGTCGGCGAGGCGGTCGAGGAAACCCATCAGGCTCATGCGCGGCTCCCTACCCCCGCCGACCGGCCGTGATGCCGGGTGCAGGCGCCGGACAGGCCTCCGACCAGCAGTCCGGCGACGACGGCGCCGGTGGCGTTGAGCAGCGCGTCCAGCGGCGAGACCACGCGACCCAGCGGCAGCGCCCACTGCAGCGTCTCGATCGCGGCACCGGCCGCGGCGGCGGCGAGCGCGAGCACCGCAGGCCGGCGCAGCACCGGCCAGCGCAGCACGGCGACGGCGGCCAGCGGCACGAGCAGCAGCAGGTTGCCCAGCAGCTGCAGCACCGTCGCCCGGGAGTCCAGCCCGGTGAGGTACCAGCGCACCTCGACGGCGGGCGAGCCCCACTCGGAGCCGCCGGCGCCCGCGGGCAGCAGCGTGAGGGCGGCCACCGCCACGAGCGCGACGGCGGCCCCGGTCGTCAGCACGGGTCGGGTGTCCATGACTGCCGACGGTGACCGAAGACCCTGTGAGCAGGCTGGACGCGCCCGGAGTGACGTGATCGACACGGTCCGGCGGGGGTGTCGGCGCGTATACCGCTGGCTCCCAGGCAACTGTCAGGGGCACCCTGCATGCTGACCGCACCAGCCGCCCGGACGAGGAGAGCCCGTGACCTGCCCGTCACTGCTGCACCGCCCGGCGGCCAGCAGTGACCTCGCGGCCCTGGTGCGCTCCGACAGCGTGGTCGGCCAGTTCTCGCGGTTCGTGTTCGTCGGCGGGGTCTCCAGCGCCGTCTACGCGCTGCTGTACTGGCTGCTCAACGGGTTCGGCGACGTCCCCGCCAACGTGGTCGGCTCGGTCCTCTCGTCGATGCTGGCCAACGAGATGCACCGGCGGATCAGCTTCCACGCCGGCGAGTACGTCCGCTTCTGGACCGCCCAGTGGGAGGGCGGCGCGCTCGCCGCCCTCGGTGTGGTCGCCACCAGCCTGGCGCTGAGCTGGTTCAACGCGGTGGTCAGCGACCCGGCGATCCTCACCGAGATCCTGGTCATCGGCGCGGTGACGGCCACCATCGGCACGCTGCGCTTCATCGCCCTGCGCTGGGTGTTCCGCCCCCGTTCGGTCTGAATCCGTCGGCAGGTTTGACACGCCGGGAGGAGGGGGCACGGTCCGCATCGATGGTTGAACTCGCAACCAGAACCGGACCGTCCGGGACACCAGAACAGAGGGACCCCATGACCAGGATCGCCGTCGTCTACTACTCCTCCACCGGCAACGTGCACCAGCTCGCGTCCGCGCTCGCGGAGGGCGCCGAGGAGGCCGGGGCCGAGGTCCGGCTGCGCCGGGTGCCCGAGCTGGCCCCCGAGGAGGCCATCGACTCCAACCCGCTGTGGCGCGCGCACGTCGACGCCACTGCCGGCGAGGTGCAGGAGGCCACGCCCGCCGACCTCGAGTGGGCCGACGGGTACGCGCTGGGCACCCCCACGCGCTTCGGCACGCCGGCCAGCCAGATGAAGCAGTTCATCGACACCCTCGGCGGCCTGTGGTTCACCGGCAAGCTGGCGAACAAGGGCGCCACGGCGTTCACCAGCGCGCAGAACGTCCACGGCGGCAACGAGACGACGATCCTCACGCTGTTCAACGTCTTCTCGCACTTCGGCGCCGTCATCGTGCCGCCGGGCTACACCGACCCGCTGCTGTTCGAGGCCGGCGGCAACCCCTACGGCGTCTCCAACGCCTCCGGCGGCAAGTCGGCCACGGTGACCGACGCCGAGCGGGCCGCGGCCCGCTACCAGGGGCGCCGCCTGGCGGAGGTGACCGCGAAGCTGGCCGCCTGATCGCGTGGGCCCGGTCCGGGATCAGGTGACCTGATCGTGGCGGGTCCTCCCTCACGGCCCACCACGAGGGAGGACGCGCTGCGGTGAGGGAGGACGTCGGCGGGCGGACGCCGGCGGGCGGACGGGCGGACGCCGGCGGACACCCCCTCCGGGGGAGCGCCGGACGCCCCCGGCCTGGCTAGCCTCGTCGGATGAGCGAGCCGACGGCGCCCGACCCGGGGCCCTGGCCGCGCCGTCGACGGACCGCCGGCCGCTGGCTGGTCCGGTTGGCGCTCGCCCTCACCGGCGCCCTGGTCGGCGTGCTGCTGTTCGGGCGGGTGGAGGAGCCGCTCGGCCCGTTCGACGCCACGTTCGCGCTCACCCCGTCCGGCGGCGGCGCCACCGTGGAGATCCCGCCGCTGGGCGCCCTCGACGTCGACGCCTTCGACGGCCCCTTCGGGCTCGACGTCCAGCTCACCCGGGTCGACGAGGCGCGGGTGCGGGCACTGGTGGCCGACCCCAGCCGCGTCGACGGCCTCGTCGACCGGGTCAGCGCCGACCTGCAGGACGCCGTCGTCCGGCTGGCCTGGGTCTCCGCCGCCGCCGCCGTCGGCGGTGCCGCGCTCACCTCGCTGGTCGTCCTGCGGCGCCGCCGGGAGCCGCTGGTGGCCGCCGGCCTGTCGGTGGCGCTGCTCGCCGGCACGGCCGGCCTGGGCGCGCTCACCTGGCGACCGGAGGCGCTGTCCACGCCCACCTACACCGGGCTGCTGGTCAACGCGACCAGCCTGATCGGCGACGCCCGCGAGATCGTCGCCCGCTTCGACGCCTACCGGGCCTCCCTCGAGGACCTCGTCACCAACGTCAGCACGCTGTACGCGACGATCTCGACCCTGCCCACCCCCACCCGCGACGACGACACCGTCGCCCTGCTGCACGTCTCCGACCTGCACCTCAACCCCGCCGGCTTCGACCTGGTGCGCCAGGTCGTCGACCAGTTCGACGTCGACGGCGTGCTGGACACCGGGGACATCACCGACTGGGGCAGCGAGCCCGAGAACCGGCTCATCTCCTCGATCGGGCAGCTCGGCGTGCCCTACGTCTTCATCCGCGGCAACCACGACTCCGTGGTCACCGCCGGGCTGGTCGCCGGGCAGCCGAACGCCACCGTCCTCGACACCTCGGCGACGACGGTGGCCGGACTGACCGTGGTGGGGGCGCGCGACCCGCGCTTCACCCCCGACCAGACCGCCACCGGCGACACCCCGTCACTCGAGCAGACCGGCGAGGACCTCGCGGAGCTGGCCGAGGAGCAGCCCGAGCCGCCGGCGATCGCGATGGTGCACGACCCGGAGCAGGCGCTCCCGCTGGACGGCGTCGTGCCACTGGTCCTGGCCGGGCACACGCACGAGCGCGAGGTCGAGACCCTCGACGAGGGCACGCTGCTCATGGTGCAGGGCTCCACCGGCGGCGCCGGCCTGCGCGCGCTGCAGGGCGAGTACCCCGAGCCGCTGACCTGCACGGTCCTCTACCTGGACCCCGACACCGGCGAGCTGGTCGCCTACGACGACATCACGCTCGGCGGCCTGGGCGAGACCGAGGTGACCATCGAGCGCACCGTCGTCCCGGAGGCCGAGCCGGCCGACGGCACGGGGAACGGCACACCGGACGGCGCCGGCGACGGGACCCCGGCCTCCCCGACCGGCTGACCCGCCCGCCCTACGCTCGCCGCCATGTCCACCACGTCCCGCACCCGCCTGGCCGCCGGCCTCCTCGCCGGCGCCCTGGCGCTGGTCCCCCTCGCCGGCTGCTCGTTCACCTCGAACGGCGTCTCGTGCTCCGGCTCGGCCTGCACCGTCACGCTCGACGGCGAGGGCAGCGAGGTCGAGATCCTCGGCCAGACGGTGACCTTCGGCGGGGTGCAGGACGGGCGGGCCTCGATCAGCGTCGGGGGCGCCAGCGTCTCCTGCGGCGAGGGCGAGAGCGTCGCCGCCGGGCCGCTGGCACTGGAGTGCACCAGCGTGAGCGACGACGGGGTCGAGCTGCGCGCCAGCCTCAACTAGGCCGGGTCGGCGACTTCGACCACCACGCGCGCGGGGTCCTGCAGCGGGTACACGCGGAACGGGGACTCCGCGCGGGTGCCGACGAAGGCCACCGTCGTGCCCTCGAAGGTGGCGTCGAAGACGACCTCGGTGACGTTCGCGGTGCCCCGGCCCGGCAGCGGGTCGGGGCCGGCGAACTCCTCGACGCCGGTGTCGAAGGGGTACCCGGCGCCGGTGACGGTCACCTGCAGCACCGGCCACCTCCACCTCGTCGCCGCGGCCCTGCGAGGCGGCGACGTCGACGTAGCGGACGTCCCAGCCGGGCGTGCCGGTGCCGGCCACCTCGAGCACCACCCGGTCGAAGCCGTCGTGCCGGCCGGTGCGGATGTCGGTGACGGTCACCCGGGCGTCCGCGGAGGCCTCAGCGGTGTCGGGCGAGGTGCCGGCGTCCCCGCCGCCGGTCTCGGTGGGCTCCGCGGTGTCCCCGCCGCCGTCCGTCGCCGACGAGGTCGCCGAGGAGGTCGCCGAGGAGGTCGCCGTGGACGACCCCGCCGGACCCGGCTCCCCGCTGCACCCGGTGAGCAGCGGGCCCGCGGTCAGGACGGCGCAGAGGGACGGGGCGGCACGGCGGGTCACGCGGGGATCGCGACAGCTGGCCGGCCCGGCTCTCGGGACCGGCGCGCAGCGGCGCGGCACACCGGGGCCGGGGGTGGGTCCGGAGCACCGCCGGGGGCCGTGTATCGTTCTCCCTGCCCCCGGCGAACACGAGCCCCCATCGTCTAGCGGTCCAGGACGCCGCCCTTTCAAGGCGGTAGCACGGGTTCGAACCCCGTTGGGGGCACGCACCACACAGCAAGGCCCTGTAGCGCAGTTGGTTAGCGCGCCGCCCTGTCACGGCGGAGGTCGCGGGTTCGAGTCCCGTCAGGGTCGCTCTCCGGTGGAGACACCGGGAGGGGCAGGTAGCTCAGTCGGTACGAGCGCTCGCCTGAAAAGCGAGAGGTCGGCGGTTCGACCCCGCCCCTGCCCACACACTCCCCCGCGGACGGAGCCCGGTGGTCGTCGAACGCCGCGACCCGGCGCGCGACCCCGTCCTCGCCACCCGCCTCCTCGAGGTCCAGCACGCCGCCTACGCCGTCGAGGCGCGGCTGATCGGCGACGACCGCATCCCCGCCCTCGCCGAGGACGTCGCCGCCCTCGTCGCCACGGGCCTGGACTGGCTGGTGGCACTCCGGGACGGCGCGGTCGTCGGCGCCCTCGGCCGGCGGGACACGCCCGGCGGGGTCGACATCGACCGGCTGGTCGTCGATCCCGCGTCCGCCCGGCGCGGCGCCGGCCGGGCCCTGGTGGCCGCCGCCCTCGCCGACGCCGCCGGTCGCCGGGTCACCGTCTCCACCGGCCGGGACAACCGCCCGGCTCGTCGCCTGTACGCGCAGGCGGGCTTCCGGGAGACCGGCGAGCGCGAGGTGCTGCCGGGGCTGTGGGTGGTCGACGCCGTCCACGGCGGGTGACCTCAGACGCCGAC
Organism: Geodermatophilus sp. SYSU D00710; assembly: GCF_054050195.1. Lineage (NCBI taxonomy): Bacteria > Bacillati > Actinomycetota > Actinomycetes > Geodermatophilales > Geodermatophilaceae > Geodermatophilus > Geodermatophilus sp. SYSU D00710. The sequence continues at coordinate 93,286 of NZ_JBJGYX010000004.1, read as the reverse complement.
CACCCGGTCGGCCAGCACCTGCTCGTACACCTGACCGTGCACCGCGCGCACCGCCGCGAGCTGCCCGTCACGCCAGGCCCGATCGGCCGGCCGCGGCATCGGCCGGGTCAGCGCCGCACCGACCGCGGCGTTGAGCGACACCGGGTCGAACCCGGTCTCCTCGTCGTTGCCGTAGACGACCACGTCGCTCCACTGGTCGGCGAACCAGCCGCAACTGGGCGCGACCACACGGGTGCCGACGTCGCGGCAGATCTCGAGGTCGCGCGAGTGCGTGCCGCAGCGCTCCGGCAGGACGGCGACGTGCAGCTCCTGCAGCTGCTGCGTCCACCGCACCGGGTCGCGGGTCACCACCTCCAGCCCCTCGGCGCTGGCGAACTCCGGCCCGCCGGGTGGCTCCTCGCCCGGCTCGAGGAACACCCGCAGCCGGCCGCCGCCGGACACCGCGCCCGACAGCGCCGCCTGCACCAGTCCCGCAGGGTCGGGCACCGCCGTCCGCGAGGCGCCCAGCGCCAGCCCGACCAGGCCGCGCTCGGCGCCGATCTGCGGGTCGGCCGTCGCCACCAACGGGTGCGCCACCACGATCGCCGTCCGCCCGAAGCGCTCGGCGATCTCGTCGGCGGCCCCGGGGGTGAGGGTGAAGACCACCTCGGCGGTGGCCAGCAGCGCGGCCAGGTGCGCGTCGTGGCGGCGCCGCTCGGGCCGGGCCGGGTCGCGCAACTGGTGCACGGTCACCACCAGCGGCACCCCGGTGCGGCGCAGTGCCTCGGTCCAGCTCACGACCTCGTCCTCGGGCAGGTGCCCGTAGCCGGCGTGCACGTGGACGACGTCGACGCGGTGCGCCCAGGCGGTCAGGTAGCCCGGGTCCAGCCACGGGCTCGGCTCGTGGTCGGGTCCCACCCGCACGGCGTTCCCCGGCACCACGGCGTCGACGTAGGGGTCGCGGTGCGGCACCGTCACGAGGCGGACCGGCGCACGGGACGCGGAGGGCGGAAGTGCGTGGACCACGCGAGCCTGCACCCCTCCTGTGTCCGAGCACTGCGACAGCAGGGCGGTGCTCCTCGGTGAACGCCGCCGTCTCGGATACCCGAGGATGGTGCCGCACAACCGTGTGCGATCTCACCGAGTGGTCCACGTCACTCGTTCGGGGGATGTGCTCCTGCCCTCCCGCGCCGCGGCGTAGGCCGGGGCCCGGAAGCGGGCCATCGGGCCGTCGGCGAGCAACCCCGGTGGCGGGTTGCGGACGGCGTCGAAGCGCAGGTCCGGGTCCGGCTCACCGACCGGGGCGCCGAGCAGGAGTCGGGCGAACGGCGTCCACTCCCCCGTCCCGCGCGCCACCAGCAGCCGGAAGACCGTGCCGGGCGCCTCGGCGCGGACGGGCTCGGGATCGGACGGGACGTGCACCGGTCCGTCCGGGACGGCGGCCAGGCGCAGTGTCCCGGCGGCCGACCGGTAGCCCATGAACGAGGAGTAGGGAACAGCGGCGTCGGTGCGCGGCACGGGCAGGTAGCGGGTCCACCGGCCGCGGCCGGCGGTCGACAGGAGCAGGTCCACCGGCCGGTCGCCGCCGGGGAGGCGGACGGCCAGCCCCAGGAGGTCGGGCAGCGGCGCCGGGAGTCCCGCCCCCCGGGAGAGCCGGACGACGGCGGGCTCGCGCGCCGGGCCGGTCAGCCAGGGCACGCCCCAGTCGGGCACCGTGCCGTCGCGCTCGAGGACGGCGTCGAGCACCGCGCCGCGGGGGTGCATGGGCTTGCCGGAGCGCCGGCGCGCCAGGGTCCCCAGCGGTACCGCGGCGATCCGGCCGGCCAGTCGCGCCAGGTCCTCCACGCGCCCTCCCTACCCGCGTGCACTTCCGCGGAACTGCACGGCTCGTCACGGTGCGACCCCGTGCCCTTCCGCGGAAGTGCACGACCCGACGCTCCGGCGGGGGACGCGCGATGGGCAGGACCTGCCGGAGTCCGCTGGGATGTCCGTCGTTCCTTGCCCTGTGGTCCGGACCGGTCCGCTGCCTACCGTCTGTGAGTGCTCACGACGCTCCTGGTCATCGGCGGGGTCCTCCTCGGCTTCCTGGTCCTGCTCGCCCTGATCGTCAGCCTGAGCGCCCGGCCCGCCACCCGCAGCGACCGCCCCGCCGGCTGGGTCGCCGACGCCGGCCGGCCGCACCCCGACGCGTGGTCGCCGCTGACCGGTACGACCACCTCGGAGATCCCGACGGTCCGCTGACCGTCCCCGACCCGCCGTCCCGGCGGCTGCGGCCAGCGCGCCGCCGGGACGCGGCGGTCCCCCTGCTCAGCGGGGCACCGGCTCCCAGGAGGTCTCCCGGCGCAGCACCGGCTTGAGCACCTTGCCGCCCGGGTTGCGCGGCAGCACCGCCGAGCGCACGGACACGAACTGCGGCACCTTGAATTCGGCCAGGTGCGCCCGGGCGTGGGCCAGCACCGCGCCGACGTCGAGCTCGGTGCCCGGCAGGGGCACGACGACGGCGCCGACCTTCTCCCCCATCACCGGGTCGGGGACGCCCACCACCGCCACCTCGAACACCCCGGGCGCGGCCGCGAGGGCGTTCTCGACCTCGACGCAGTACACGTTCTCGCCGCCCCGGTTGATCATGTCCTTGGCGCGGTCGACGACGTAGGTGAGGCCCTCGTCGTCGATCCGCGCGAGGTCGCCGGAGTGCAGCCAGCCGCCCGCGAACGCCTCGGCGGTGGCCTCGGGCTTCCCCCAGTAGCCCTGCACCACGTTCGCGCCGCGGATGAGCAGCTCCCCGACCCCGGTCTCCGGGTCGGGATCGGCCAGCCGCAGGTCGACCACCGGCGCCGGGAAGCCCACCGAGTCGGCGTGGGCGTCGGCGTACTCGTGCGGCAGGAAGGTGGAGATCGACGAGGTCTCCGACAGGCCGAAGCCGTTGCCCACCCGCGCCGCGGGGAACGCCCGCTTGATCCGCTGCACCAGGTCGGGGGCGATCGGCGCGCCGCCGTAGGTGGTGTACCGGACACCGCTCACGTCGACGTCGGCGAAACCCGCCGAGCTGATGGCCAGCCAGTACACCGCGGGCACCGAGGTCAGCACCGCGATCCGCTCCTCGGGCACGGCCCGCAGGAACCGGCCGCCCTCGAAGGCCGGCATCACCACCGCCGCGGCGCCGCTCTCCAGCGCGACCAGCAGCTGGCTGTTGCAGCCGGTGACGTGGAACAGCGGCACGCTGACCAGGTTGCGCAGCGACGGGTCGTGCCCGGCCAGGCCGACCACGCGGCGGGCGTTCTCGGTGTTGGTCAGGAAGTTCTCGTGGCTGGTCATGGCGCCCTTGGGGAAGCCGGTGGTCCCCGAGGTGTAGAAGATCGCCGCCAGGTCCGAGCGGCCCAGTCCCTCCTCGGCGTACGGCGTGCCCTCGGGCAGCGGGGTGCCGGGCGCCAGGACGACGCGGGCGCCGCTGTCGTCGACGACGTAGCGCGCCTCGTCCTCGGTGAACCGGGTGTTGACCGGCACCGCCACGCCCCCGGCCAGCAGGGTGCCGAAGAAGCCCAGCACCCAGTCGGCGCCGTTGCCCAGCCGGATCGCCACCCGGTCGCCGCGGCCGACGCCGGCCTCGCGCAGCCCGCCGGCGACCCGCGCGGCGCCGTCCCACAGCTGCCGGAAGGTCAGCCGCGGCCCGTCGAGCTCGACCACGGCCTCGCCGTCGGGGTCCCGCTCGACCGACGCGCGCAGCATCGCCACGACCGAGTCCGGCAGCCCGGTGTAGTGCTTGACGCCCGCGGCGTCGCGCTCGATCCCGCTCTCGTCGAAGGGGGACGCGGCCATCAGTACACCCCGGTGTCCTCGAAGTACCGCCGCGGGACGTCGACGAGCATGGTGGTGATCTGCTCCTCGGTCACGCCGTGCTGGCGCAGGTAGGGCAGCACGTCCTCGTGGATGTGCGTGTAGTGCCACTGCGGCAGCAGGGCCATCACGCCGGGGTCCAGCCAGTCGATGTAGCAGGACGCGTCCTGCGACAGCACCATCTGCCCGGCGAAGCCTCGGCGGCACATCTCCACGACGATGTCGGCGCGCGCCTCGAACGTCGTGTCCAGGTTGATGCCGAACCGGTCCATGCCGAGCACGAAGCCGGCCTCGGCGAGCTCGGAGAGGTGGTCGGCGTCGGTGGTGTCGCCGCTGTGGCCGAGGACGACCCGGCGGGGGTCCACGCCCTCGTCGTCGAGCACCTTCTGCACCGCGAGACCGGTGCGGCTGCCCGGGTGGGTGTGCACGGTGATCGGGGTGCCGGTGGCGCGGTGCGCCTTCGCGACGGCGCGCATGACCCGCTCGACACCCGACGTCATGCCCTGGTGGTGGATCGCGCACTTGAGCAGGCCGGCGCGCACGCCGGTGTTCGCGATCCCCTCGGTGATGTCGCCGACGAACATGTCGACCATCGGGTCGGGCACCTCGGTGCCCAGGGCCTCGTTGAGCGCCGGGCCGCGGTGGTGGAAGAAGAACGGGACGTCGTCGTAGGTGTAGCAGCCGGTGGCCACGACGATGTTGAGGTCGACCTGCTCGGCGATCCGCTGGATGCGGGGGATGTAGCGGCCCAGCCCGATGACGGTCGGGTCGACGATGGTCCGCACCCCCGTCGCGGTCAGCTCGGTCAGCTTCTGCACCGCGTCGGCGACCCGGTCGTCCTCGCTGCCCCACTCGTCGGGGTAGTTCTGCTGGATCTCGGCGTCGAGCACGAACACGTGCTCGTGCATGAGCGTCTGGCCGAGCTCGGCGGTGTCGACGGGACCTCGGACGGTCTGCACCTGCGGCACGGGCTCTCCTCGCGGTCGGGGCGCCCGGCGCCGGTGCCGGGCGGGCACCGGGACGCTATCGGTGCTGTGACCTGGGCCGCACGGCGGTCAGGACGGCGCCGTCACCAGCTCGGCGGCGCGCTCCCCGACCAGCACCGCGGTCGCCGCCGGGCCGCGGGTCGGCACCTCGGGCAGCACGGACGTGTCGGCCACCCGCAGCCCCGCGACGCCGCGCACGCGCAGGTGCTGGTCGACGACGGCCCCGGGATCGCCGTCGGGGCCCATCCGCGCGCCGCCGGCGAGGTGGATCGCCGTCGCGAGGTGCGCGGCGATCCAGCCGTCGAGGGCGCGGTCGTCGGCGAGGACGGCGTCGCCCGGGCCGGGGCGATCGGCGACCAGCGGGGCCACGGCCGGCGTCCGCAGCAGGCCGTCGGCCAGGCGCACCGCCTCGCGCAGCCGCCGCCGGTCGGCGGCGGTCGCGAGGTACCGGTGCTCGATGCGCGGCGCCGCAGCGGGGTCGGCCGAGACCAGCGAGAGCCGGCCGCGGCTCTCCTCCCGGTACAGACCGGCGCTCAGCGACAGCGTGCGGGCGTCCCCGCCGCTGCCGGGGACCACCACACCCCAGGGCCGTAGCCAGGGCAGCACCTCGAGGTCACCGGGCACCGGCGAGTCCGACGAGGTGGCGTTGAGGACGCCGTGCAGCGGCAGCGGCCAGTCGCCCGCCGGCAGGCCGGCGACGGGCACCCAGGGCAGGTGGACCAGCGGGTGGTCGCTGAGGTCGGCGCCCACCCCCTGCAGGTCGGCGACGACGTCGATCCCGAGCGCCCGCAGCCCGGCGGCCGGCCCGATGCCCGACAGCAGCAGCAGGTGCGGCGAGCCCACGGCGCCGGCCGCGAGCACCACCTCGGCCGCCCGCACCGGCCCGGCGTCGGTGTCGACCCCCACGGCGCGGCCGCGCTCGACGAGCACCCGCCGCACCCGGACCCCGCCCCGCACGGTCAGCCGCGGGGAGCCGCGCCGGGGGGAGAGGTAGGCCATCGCGGTGTTGACGCGCACGCCGCCGTCGACGGTCAGGGGCACCGGTCCGTACCCGGGCGGGCCGCCGGCGTTCTTGTCCGGCTCCACGGGGACGCCGAGCTCGGCGGCCGCGGCGGCGAACGCGTCGGCCAGCGGCGACCGGCCGGTGGGCCGGGTGACCGGCACCGGCCCACCGCTGCCGTGCCCGGGCCGGTGGCCGTACTGCCGGTCGTCCTCGAGCCGGCACCAGGCCGGCAGCGTGGCCTCCAGGCTCCACAGGTCGTTGCCCGCGGCGGCCCACCCGGCGTGGTCGGCGGGCGTGGCCCGGACGAAGTAGCCGCCGTTGACCGCGCTGGACCCGCCGACCACCCGCCCGCGGGGCAGCGGGGCGCGCACGCCGGGGGTCAGCTCGGTGGTCAGCGACCAGCTGGCCGGGTGCCCGGGGACGGCGGCGCGCAGCGTGGTGGCGTCGCGCAGGTCCGGCGGGAAGTCGGCGGGCCGGGCGTGGTCGGCGCCGGCCTCGAGCAGCAGGACCGACCGGCCGGCGTCGGCGAGGCGGGCGGCCAGCGCGCAGCCGGCCGAGCCCGCGCCGACCACGACGACGTCGGCCTCCCCGGTCACAGGCCCAGGACCCCCGGCAGGTCCAGCCGGCGCACCTTGCCGGTGGAGGTGCGGGGGAGCTCCCCCACCCGGTGCAGGCTCTTGGGCCGCTTGGCCGGGGCCAGCCGCTCCCGCGCCCAGGCGCCGAGGTCGGCCGGCTCGGCGCTGCCCACGTAGGCCGCGACCACCCGCTGGCCCCACTCCTCGTCGGCGACGCCGACCACCGCGCTCTCCACCACGTCCGGGTGCGCGTCGAGGACCGCCTCCACCTCGGCCGGGTAGACGTTCACCCCGCCGGAGATGACCAGGTCCTCGCGGCGGCCGTCGAGCCACACGGTGCCGTCGGGATCGACGCGTCCGAGGTCGCCGACGGTCACCCGGTCGCCCCGCCAGGCCGCCGCCGTCTTCTCCGGTGCCCGCCAGTACTCGAACCGCGCCCAGCGCGGCACGGCGCACCACAGCTGCCCGCGGCCGTCGGTCTCCAGCCGCCGGCCCGATCGGGCCCGGCCCACGCTGCCGGGGTGCGCGAGCCAGTCCTCCGGGGAGCAGACGGTGAACTGCGCCTCCGTGGAGCCGTAGAACTCCCACACGGAGCCCGCTGGGAGCGCGCCGAGCACCGCCCGCTTCAGCGGCTCGGCGCAGGGCGCACCGGCGTGCACGAGCCGGCGGAACGAGGACCAGTCGACGTCGTCGCGGGCCAGCAGCCGGCGCAGGTGCGTGGGCACGCAGAACGTCGTCGTCGGGGCGTGGCGGCCGGTCGCCGCGGCGACCCGGGCGGCGTCGAACGGCCCGGGGAGCAGCACCGCGCCGCCGGCCAGCAGGGTGGAGACGGCGAAGCGCAGGGGCGCGGAGTGGTGCAGCGGCGAGAGGACCAGGTGCCGGTCGGTGGGGGCGAAGCCCCACAGGTCGATCTCCTCGGCGGCCAGGGCGCGCGCGTCGGCGTCGTCCAGGACGCCGGACCACACGCCCTTGCGCCGCCCGGTGGTCCCCGACGTGTAGTGCATCGGCCGGGCCAGCGGCACGTCGGCGAGGTCCGCACCGTCCCGGCCGGCGAGCAGCCGGCCGGGCTCGTCCCCGACGTCGAGGGCCGGGTCGGCGTCGGCGGCCAGCGCCGCCCGCTCGGCCTGCGGCAGCGCCGGGTCGAGCACCACGGGCACGATCCCGGTCCGCAGCGCCCCCAGGACGACGGCGAGCAGGGCCGGCGACGACGCGGCCGACACCAGGAGCCGGTCACCGGCGCGCAGGCCGGCCGAGCGCAGCGCTGCCGCGGCGCGCCGCTGGTCGTGCTCGCTGTCGGCGGCCCGGACGACCGCGACGCCCGCGGTCACGGCAGCGAGACGCGGTCGGCGTCGACGACGACGTGCCCGTCCGCGGCGAGCTTGGCCAGCGTGGCGCGGGTCGACTGTGCCGCCGCCGGCCACAGCTCCCGCGGCACCTCCGCGTAGACGTCGGCCACGAGCGCGTCGACCGTGCCGGCGCCGCGCACCAGCGCCGCGAGCAGCTGCGCCTCCCGGAACGCGCGGTGGGCGCGGTAGAAGTCGAGGACGGCGCCCGGGTCCTCGGTCAGCTCGGGGCCGTGCCCGCAGTACAGCGCGCTGGGGCCGAGGTCGTGCACCCGGCGCAGCGACTCCAGGTAGGCCACCACGTCCCCCTCGGGGTGGGTGACCACGGAGGTGCCGCGGCCGAGCACGTGGTCGCCGACCAGCACCGCGCCGGACTCCAGCCGGAAGGCCAGGTGGTCGGCGGTGTGCCCGGGCGTGGGCACGACCCCGAGGACGGTGCCGGCCAGGTGCAGCCGCTCGCCGGGCTCGAGCACCCGGCCGCCGGGTCCGGCGACGGCCGGGTCGGCCGCGCCCACCTGCGCGCCGAGACGGGCACCCCACGGCTGCGCGGCCTCGGCGTGGTCGACGTGGTGGTGGGTGACGAGGACGGCCACGCAGCGGGCGTCGCGGGCGGCCAGCGCCGCCTCCACCGCGGCCAGGTGGGCGGGGTCGTCGGGCCCGGGGTCGACCAGGACCGCCTGCCCGCTGCCGGGTGCGCCGACGACGTAGGTGTTGGTGCCGTCGAGGGTCATCCCCGAGGGGTTGGGCGCCAGCACCCGGGTGACCAGCGGCTCCAGTTCCGCCGTCCGGGACAGCGAACCGGGGCGGGGGAGGTCCCACGTGACACGGGGGTCTGCCGGGGCGCGCACGTCCGGCACGGTAGCCGCGCGGCGGGGCGGGCCGCCCGCCCGGCGGCTAGCCTCGCCGCATGCGTTCCCTGACGTCCCGCTCCCGCTCCGCGCTGGTCGCCGCGGCTGCCGCCGTCCTGCTCACCTCCTGCAGCGGAGGAGGGTCCGAGGGCGAGGAGGCCGCGGAGTCCACCAGCGCCGACACCAGCTCGTCGAGCGCGTCGTCGTCCTCGCCGTCCCCGAGCGAGACCAGCAGCCCGGCCCCGACCACGAGCGACGACCCCGCCGTCGCCGAGTTCTGCGCCCAGGCCGCCGAGTTCAACGAGCTGGGCAACCAGCTCGGCGCCGCCACGCCCGAGCAGCTGCCGCCCCTGCTGCAGCAGGCCGCCGGCGCGTTCGACGCCGTCCAGCCGCCGGCGGAGATCGCCTCGTCGTGGCAGGTCGTGGGCGACGCCGTACAGACCTTCGCCGACCAGGCCGGCTCGATCGACATCAGCACCCCCGAGGGCCAGGCCCAGCTGCAGACGGCCGCCCAGGAGTTCGTCGGCGTGGCCAACGGCCCCGACGGCACCGCCGTCCAGCAGTTCACGCAGGCCAACTGCACCGCGGCCGCCCCCACGAGCTAGGCGAGGACCTCCGCAGGAGGCCCGGACGACGAACGGCCCGTCCCCCGCACACGCGGGGGACGGGCCGTCGTCGTCCGTGCGGGTCAGCAGCCGCTGATGCTCACCCCGCGGGCCCGCAGCCACGGCACCGGGTCGACCTGGCCGCCGTACATGGCACCCGACGGGTGGACCTCGAAGTGCAGGTGCGGCCCGGTGGACTGGCCGCGGTTGCCGACCTCGGCGATGAGCTCCCCGGCGACCACCCGCTCACCGGCCTGGACGTACTCGGTGTTGACGTGGCCGTACACGGTGACCGCGCCGTCGGAGCCGCGGATGTAGACGGCCAGGCCGAAGCCGGTCGCCGGGCCGGTGCGGACCACGGTGCCGGAGGTCGCGGCGTAGACGGGCGTGCCGATCGGGGCGGCGATGTCGACGCCGCCGTGCAGCACACCCCAGCGCATGCCGTAGCAGCTCGACGTGCGCCCGGAGGTGGGCTTGACGTAGCCCGACCCGCTGACCGGGGCGCTGCTGCCGGCCGAGGACGAGGACGAGGACGAGGACGAGGACGGCGCCGGAGCTGCGGCCGCGGCGGCTGCGGCGGCGCGGGCGGCCGCAGCCGCGGCGGCGGCCTCCTCCGCGGCACGGGCCGCAGCCGCGGCGGCCGCAGCCTCCTCGGCCTCCTTCTGCCGCTGCCACTCGGCGTAGGCGTCCCGCGCCCCCTGCAGCTCCAGCAGCCGGATCTGGGCGTCCTGCAACTGCTGGTCGAGGGCGGCCTTGTTCGCCTCGGCGGCCGCGACCGCCTCCTGCTGCGCGGCCAGCTGCGCGTCGGCGGCGGCCTTGGCGGCGGCCGCCTCCTCCTCCGCGGCGGCCATCTGGTCGCGGGTGACCCGGGCCGAGGACTCGGCGTTGGCCTGCCGGACACGGGCGATCTCGAGTTCCTCGAGCACGTCGACCTGCGTGTCGGCGACGTAGTCGAGCATCGCGGCCCGCTGGATCAGCTCACCCGGACCGGCGGAGTCCAGCAGCGCGGCCGCGGTGGTGAGGGTGGACCCGTTCATGTAGCTGTCGTGCGCGAAGCCGCCGATGCGGGCGATCGCGGCGTCGACGGCGGCGGCCGCGGCCGCGAGGTCGGCAGCCGCCTGGTCCGCGGCTGCCTGCGCCAGCGCCAGGGCCTCCTCGGCGGCCAGGTAGGCGGTGCCGGCGGCCTCCGCCTGCACGCCGAGCCGCTCGAGCTCGGTCTGGGCGAGAGCGACCTCGGCCTGCAACCGGCCGACCTCGGCCGCGGCGGCGTCCTGCGCGGCCTGCGCGCCGGTGATCTCCTCGTCGGACGGGTTGGGCGGCGGTGGCGGCACGGCCGACGCCGGCCCGGCGGTCCCGAGCAGGACCACGCCGGTGAGCAGTGCGGCCAGCACGGCGCGGACCGGCCGGCGGTGCGTGCGGGCCGTGGCGGGGCGACGGGGAGGTCGCCGGCCGGGTCGGCACTGCGGCATCGAGCGCTCCCTGGAGCAGAGGGGGGCAGGTGGGCCGGGCCAGCGTCGCACCAGCCACAGCGTGTCACGGAGGCAACACGCGGCACGGGAGTCACACCGTGACCGCGCCGGGGGGTCACCGCCTTTCCGTCACACGACTTGTCGACAACGGGAAGGGGAACCTCGAGGAACTGAGTCCGGCGTCACGTCCGGCCGGAGCCGCACTCTAGGCTCGGCGGACGTGGACGTCCTCGCCTCCGGCACCGAACAGGTGGTCTTCTGCTCCGATCCGGCCTCGGGCCTGCGGGCGGTGATCGCGATCCACTCCACCGCGCTGGGCCCGGCCCTGGGCGGCACCCGGTTCCACCCCTACGCCAGCGAGGACGAGGCGGTCGCCGACGCGCTGCGGCTGGCCCGGGCCATGTCGTACAAGAACAGCCTCGCCGGGCTCGACCTCGGCGGGGGCAAGGCCGTGGTCATCGGAGACCCCCGCACCGACAAGACCGAGCCGCTGCTGCGCGCCTACGGCCGGTTCGTCGAGTCCCTGGGCGGCCGGTACCTGACCGCCTGCGACGTCGGCACCACCAACGCCGACCTCGACCTGGTGGCCCGCGAGACGCGATTCGCCCACGGCCGCTCCGAGGTCTACGGGGGCTGCGGCGACTCCTCGGTGCTCACCGCCTTCGGCGTCTTCCAGGGCATGCGCGCGGCCGCGCAGCACCGCTGGGGCACCGCGTCGCTGGCCGGGCGCACGGTCGCCGTCGCCGGCGTCGGCAAGGTGGGCAGCTGGCTGGTCGACCGGCTGGTCACCGACGGCGCCGACGTCGTGGTCACCGACGTCGACACCGCCGCCGTCGAGCGGGTGCTGGCCCGGCACCCCGGGGTCGACGCCGTCTCCGACACGGCCACGCTGGTGAGCACGCCGGCCGACGTGTACGCGCCGTGCGCGCTCGGCGGCGCCCTCGACGACGAGACGGTGGCCGTGCTGGCCGCGGAGATCGTCTGCGGCGGCGCCAACAACCAGCTGGCGCACGAGGGCATCCCCGACCAGCTGACCAAGCGCGGGATCCTCTACGCCCCCGACTACCTGGTGAACGCCGGCGGCGTCATCCAGGTAGAGGACGAGCGGCACGGCTTCTCCTTCGCCCGCGCCGAGGCCAAGGCGGCCGGCATCTTCGACGTCGCCCTGCGGGTCTTCGAGACCGCCGAGGCCGACGGCATCTCCCCGGCCGTGGCCGCCGACCGGCTGGCCGAGGAGCGCATCCGCGCGGTGGGCCGGCTGGCCACCATCCGCCTCCCCCGCTGACCGCGGCGGACCCGCTGCGACCGGGGCGTGTCCACCACCACGCCCCGGTCGGGGGACGGCGGGGGGAGGACCCGTGCCCGCGCCCGTCTCGTGTCGTAGTCTTGGTCAAGACACAGTCACTCAGTCGGGGTCGCCACGCGGGCCGTCCAGCCCGTGAGCTGGGCTCCCGTTCTCCGTTATGAGGGGGTCGAGCCGATGGGGCGCGGCCGAGCGAAGGCCAAGCAGACACGCGTGGCCCGTGAGCTCAAGTACAGCTCACCGAACACCGACCTCTCCGCGCTGCAGCGCGAGCTGGCCGGTTCTCCGTCGACGTACACCGCTCCGGCGGCCAAGGACGACGACGAGGACGACGACGAGTACACCGACCGCTGGGCGGACGACGACGCCGACGACGACTGGGCGGCCAGTCGCTGACGGTCGGCTGACCGCCGGGCTCCCGAGCACGCTGAGCGCCACGCACCGTCGTCCTGCGAGGAACGGCGGTGCGTGCCGTCCTCACCGGTAGCGGCCCACCAGGCGTGCGCCGGTGCCTCCGGTGCGCACGGTCCCGGCCACCCACGCCGGCACGCCGCACTCGGTGAGCAGGGCGACGGCGCGGTCGGCGGCCCCGGCCGCGACGACGGCGACCATGCCGACACCGCAGTTGAACGCGCGCTCGGACTCCGTCCGCGGCACGCCGTGCTCCTCGAGCAGCGACACGGCCGCGGGCAGCGCCCAGGTGCCGCGGTCGAGCACGGCCTCCAGCCCGTCAGGTACGACCCGCGCGGTGTTGCCGGCCAGGCCTCCGCCGGTGACGTGCGCGAGGGCGTGCACGCCGTCGACACCGAGCTCGGCCACGAGCGCCAGGCAGTCGAGCGCGTAGATGCGGGTGGGCTCGAGCAGCACGTCGCCCAGCGGGCGGTCCAGGCCGGCCGGGGTGGCGCCGAGGTCGAGACCGGCGGCGGCGACCACGCGGCGGACCAGCGAGTAGCCGTTGGAGTGGAAGCCGCTGGCGGCCATCGCCACCACGGCGTCGCCGTCGCCGACCCGCTCGGGACCCAGCACCGCGTCGGCCTCGACGACGCCGACCGCGGTGGCGGCCAGGTCGTACTCGTCGGGGCCCATGAGGTCGCCGTGCTCGGCGGTCTCCCCGCCCACCAGCGAGGCGCCGGCCTGCTCGCAGCCGGCCGCGATGCCGGTGACGATCGCGGCGATGCGCTCGGGGACGACCTTCCCGCAGGCCACGTAGTCCTGCAGGAACAACGGCTCGGCGCCGCAGGCCACCAGGTCGTCGACGACCATCGCGACCAGGTCGATGCCCACGGTGCCGTGCCGGTCCAGCTGCCGCGCCAGCGCGATCTTCGTGCCGACGCCGTCGGTGGAGGAGGCCAGCAGCGGCCGCCGGTAGCGGGCGGTGTCGAGCGCGAACAGCCCGGCGAAGCCACCGAGGCCGCCCACGACCTCGGGACGCCGGGTCCGCTCGACCGCCGTCCGCATGAGGGTGACGGCGCGCTCACCCGCGTCGATGTCGACGCCGGACGCGGCGTAGGTGAACTCGCCCCCGCTCACGGACGGCGCAGGGCCTCGTCGGCGCCGCCGGCCACCGTGGGGCTGCCGGCCTGCCGGCCGGTCCACCCGCTGACCGCGCGCTGGTCGTCGACCCGGCGCTCGATCCCCTCGAGCACGTGCTTGCCCAGCCCGCCGGTCTCGGCCAGCGGGATCGGGTACTCGCCGGTGAAGCAGGCGGTGCACAGCCGGGTGGCCGGCTGCTCGGTCGCGGTGATCAGCCCCTGCTCGGAGACGTAGCCGAGGGAGTCGGCGTTGATCGAGGCGCGCACGCCGTCGACGTCGAGGCCGTTGGCGACCAGCTCGGCGCGGCTGGCGAAGTCGATGCCGTAGAAACAGGGCCACTTCACCGGCGGGCTGGAGATCCGGACGTGCACCTCGACCGCGCCGGCCTCGCGGAGCATGCGGATCAGCGCGCGCTGGGTGTTCCCGCGGACGATCGAGTCGTCGACGACGACCAGCCGCTTGCCGCGGATGACGTCGCGCAGCGGGTTGAGCTTCAGGCGGATGCCCAGCTGCCGGATGGTCTGGCTGGGCTGGATGAACGTGCGCCCGACGTAGGAGTTCTTGACCAGGCCCAGCCCGTAGGGGATGCCGCTGGCCTCGGCGTACCCGACGGCGGCCGGGGTGCCGGACTCCGGGACCGGGATCACCAGGTCGGCGTCGGCCGGGTGCTCCTTCGCCAGCCGGCGGCCGATCTCGACCCGGGCGGCGTGCACGCTGCGGCCGCCGATCGTGGTGTCGGGGCGGGCGAGGTAGACGTACTCGAACACGCAGCCCTTGGGCTCGGCGACGGCGAAGTGCTGGCTGCGCAGCCCGTTCTCGTCGATGGCGAGCAGCTCGCCGGGCTCGACCTCGCGGACGACGGAGGCGCCCACGATGTCGAGGGCCGCGGTCTCGCTGGCGACCACCCAGCCGCGCTCGAGCCGGCCGAGCACCAGCGGGCGGACGCCCTGCGGGTCGCGGGCGGCGTAGAGGGTGTCCTCGTCCATGAAGGTGAGGCTGAAGGCGCCGCGCAGCTGCGGGAGCACCTCCATGGCCGCCGCCTCGACGCTCATGTCGGGCCGGGCGGCGATGAGCGAGGTGACCAGGTCGGAGTCGGTGCTGGCGGTGAAGGCGCCGGGGACGCCGGCGTCGGCCGCCCTGCTCGCCAGCTCGGCGGTGTTGACCAGGTTGCCGTTGTGGCACAGCGCCAGGCCGGTGCCGGCGTCGGTGGTGCGGAACGTCGGCTGGGCGTTCTCCCAGGTGGAGGAGCCGGTGGTGGAGTACCGGGTGTGGCCGACGGCGAGGTGGCCGCGCAGGCTGCCCAGCGTCGACTCGTCGAACACCTGGCTGACCAGCCCGAGGTCCTTGTAGACGACGACCGACGCGCCGTCGGAGACCGCGATGCCCGCCGCCTCCTGACCGCGGTGCTGGAGCGCGTAGAGACCGAAGTAGGTCAGCTTGGCGACCTCCTCCCCCGGCGCCCAGACGCCGAAGACACCGCAGGCGTCCTGGGGTCCGGGGGCGTGGGGGTCGAGGGCCTGCGTCAAGCGTCCGTCACCGCGAGGCACCCCATGAGCCTACGCGCGACCCCGGGGGCACCAGCCGATCGCGCCGTGACCGTGACCACCCCCGCGGGGTCCGCCCAGGTCGGCCCGCCGGTCACCGCCGGTGGAACCCGAGCCCGGTTCGGCGCGTTGACCCTCGGCACGCACCAGAGAGGATCAGACATGAGCAGCGACCGGCCCGACCCGGCTGAGTTCCTCGAGATGGCCCAGCGGATGCTGCGCGGGCTGTTCGAGCAGTCCCGCGGCGACGACGACCCCTGGGCGCGGGCCACCGAGCGGGGCCCGTCCTCGTGGGAGCGCCGCCGTGAGCCCACCGCCGAGGAGCGGCGCGAGAACCTCTCGTTCGCGCTGGCCACCCGCGCCGTCGAGGCGCTCGAGGACCTCGCGCTGAACGTGGCGGCGATCCGCCAGCGGCTGGAGCGGTCGTCGGCCCCGGACGACCGGCCCGGCGGGGAGAGCGCGACGCGGGACGCCGACCCCGCGTGACCGCCGTCCGGCGCCGTCCTACCGGACGGTGCCGAGCTCGGCGGAGATGCGGGTGTCCTCGCCGTGGCCGGTGTGCACCACGGTGTCGCCGTGCAGGGTCAGCAGCTTGCTGCGGATCGACCGCACGATGGTCGGGTGGTCGCTGAAGCTGCGCCCCGTCGCGCCCGGCCCGCCGGAGAAGAGCGTGTCGCCGGTGAAGACGGCGGCCAGGTCGGGTGCGTGCAGGCAGGTGCTGCCCGGCGAGTGACCGGGGGTGTGCAGCGCGGTCAGCGACGTGCCGGCCACCCGGAACCGGGTGCCCTCGGCGAGGTCCTCGTCGGGGGTGGCGTCGGGGTGCACCATCTCCCACAGCATCCGGTCGGCGGGGTGGAACCAGATCGGCGCGCCGGTGGCCGCCCGCAGGTCGACCGCCGCCGTGACGTGGTCGTTGTGCCCGTGCGTGAGCACGATCGCGGTCACCCGCCGCCCGCCGACCGCCTCGACGATCGGCTCGACCCGGTGCGGCGCGTCGATCACGAGGACCTCGTCGTCGTCGCCGACCAGCCAGACGTTGTTGTCGACGTCGAAGTCCTGCCCGTCGAGGCTGAACACCCCGCTGACCACGGCCTTCTCGATGCGGGCGGTCATCAGAGCACCACCACGCTGCGCAGCACCTCGCCCTTGTGCATCTTCTCGAAGGCGGCCTCGACGTCGTCGAGGCCGATGGTCTCGGTGACGAAGTCGGCCAACGGGAAGCGGCCCTGCCGGTGCAGGTCGGCCAGCATCGGGAAGTCGCGGCTGGGCAGGCAGTCGCCGTACCAGGAGGACTTCAGCGCCCCGCCGCGGCCGAACAGCTCGATCATCGGCAGGGTCAGCTGCATGTCCGGCGTCGGGACCCCGACGAGGACGACGCGGCCGGCGAGATCGCGGGCGTAGAAGGCCTGCTCGAACACCTCCGGACGGCCGACGGCGTCGATGGCGACGTCGACGCCGAACCCGCCGGTGTACCCCTTGATCGCCTCGACGGCGTCGGTGGACCGCGAGTTGACGGTGTGGGTGGCGCCGAACTGCTTCGCCCACTCCAGCTTCCGGTCGTCGACGTCGACGGCGACGATCGTCGTCGCCCCGGCCAGCCTCGCCCCGGCGATGGCGGCGTCGCCGACGCCGCCGCAGCCGAAGACGGCGACGGACTCGCCGCGCTGCACGCCGCCGGTGTTGATCGCGGCGCCGACGCCGGCCATCACGCCGCAGCCGAGCAGCCCCGCGGCGGTGGCGGGGGTCCCGGGGTCGACCTTCGTGCACTGCCCGGAGTGGACCAGCGTCTTCTCCACGAACGCGCCGATGCCCAGCGCCGGCGACAGCGCGGTGCCGTCGGTCAGGGTCATCTTCTGCGCCGCGTTGTGCGTGTCGAAGCAGTAGTGCAACTGGCCCTTGAGGCAGGCGCGGCACTGCCCGCACACCGCGCGCCAGTTCAGGACCACGAAGTCGCCGACCGCGACGTTGGTGACGCCCTCGCCGACGGCCGCCACGGTCCCGGCGGCCTCGTGGCCGAGCAGGAACGGGTACTCGTCGTTGATGCCGCCCTCGCGGTAGTGCAGGTCGGTGTGGCACACCCCGCAGGCCTGCACGTCGACCACCGCCTCCCCGGGGCCGGGATCGGGCACGACGACCGTCTCGACGCTCACCGGAGCACCCTTGCTGCGGGCGACCACGCCCCTCACCTCGTAGGCCATGCGCTGACCCTACGGGCGCCGCCGTCGGCCCCGCTCCCGCTGGTCAGGACCTGCTCGACGCGCGGGTTCCGGGACACCGACGTAGCGTTCTCGACTGGTCAGGACCCGTGCGGGGCCGGCCGTGCCGACCGAGCGGAGGTCACCGTGGCGCTACCCGGCTTCCTGCGGCGAGAGCGCATCGTCGCCCGACCCGGCTTCAACCGCTGGCTCATCCCGCCGGCGGCGCTGGCGGTGCACCTGTGCATCGGCCAGGCGTACGCCACCAGCGTCTACAAGACCGCCCTGGTCGAGGACTTCCAGACCACGCAGACCGCGATCGGGATCGTCTTCTCGATCGCCATCGTGATGCTGGGCCTGTCGGCCGCGCTGTTCGGGACGTGGGTGGACCGCAACGGCCCGCGGGCGGCGATGTTCACCGCGGCCTGCCTCTGGGTCACCGGCTTCCTCGTGGGCGGGCTGGGCATCGAGACCCGCCAACTGTGGCTGCTCTACCTGGGCTACGGCGTCATCGGCGGCATCGGCCTGGGCATCGGCTACATCTCGCCGGTCTCCACGCTGATCAAGTGGTTCCCCGACCGCCCGGGCCTGGCCACCGGCATGGCGATCATGGGCTTCGGCGGTGGCGCGCTCGTCGCCTCGCCGCTGTCCCGGCAGCTGATGAGCTGGTACGACCCCTCCTACGACCCCAGCACGCAGGGCTCGGTGCCCAACGGGGGCGCGGTGGCGGCGCTGTTCTTCACCTTCGCTGCGGTCTACCTGGTCTTCATGATGTTCGGCGCCTTCCTGGTGCGGGTGCCCGCCGAGGGCTGGAAGCCGGACGGTTTCGACCCGTCGACGATCAAGCAGAAGGCGCTGGTCACCACCGAGAGCGTGTCGGCGAGGAACGCGGTCAAGACGCCGCAGTTCTGGCTGCTGTGGACGGTGCTGTTCTGCAACGTCACCGCGGGCATCGGGATCCTCGAGCAGGCCGCCCCGATGATCCAGGACTTCTTCCGCACCGGCGACACCTCGACGGTCGCCGCGACCGCCGCGGCCGGCTTCGTCGGCGTCCTGTCGCTGTTCAACATGGCCGGCCGGTTCGTGTGGTCCTCGACGTCGGACTACATCGGCCGCAAGCCGATCTACATGGTCTACCTCGGCGTCGGCCTGGTGCTCTACGTCGCGCTGGCCACCATCGGCAGCAGCGCCACCTGGGTGTTCGTGCTGCTCGCCGCGGTGATCATCTCGTTCTACGGCGGCGGTTTCGCCACCATCCCGGCGTACCTGCGCGACCTGTTCGGCACCTACCAGGTGGGCGCCATCCACGGCCGGCTGCTCACCGCGTGGTCGGCCGCCGGCGTCGCCGGGCCGCTCATCGTCAACAGCGTCCTCGACACCCAGGGCGAGCCGGGCAGCCTGGTCGCCGCCAACTACCGGCCGGCGCTGTTCATCATGGTCGGCCTGCTCGCCATCGGGTTCGTCGCCAACCTGCTGGTGCGCCCGGTGGCCAGCAAGTGGCACGAGCCCCGGCACGCCGACAGCCCCGCCACTGCCTCGACCCGTGAACGGAGCACCGTCCGATGAGCACGTCGATCTCGAGCGAGCAGTCCGCCGGCGACCAGCGGCCGGTGCACACCCCGGTCGGGCTGATCGCGTTCGCGTGGACGCTGGTCGGGGTCCCGCTCGCCTACGGCCTGTTCCAGACGGTGAAGACCGCGCTCACGCTCTTCACCGGCTGAGGCCCTCCGTGCACTTCCGCGGAAGTGCACGGGATCAGGACCGGCGCAGGGGCGGCAGCGGCAGGTGCGCCGAGAGGTCGGCGCGGTTGCCGCTGGCGCTGACCGCGCCGCTGTCCACGGCGTCGGCCCAGGTCGTCTCCCCCGTGGCCAGCCGCAGCCAGGTCGCCGCGTCGGTCTCGACGACGTTGGGCGGCGTCCCGCGGGTGTGCCGGGGTCCGGGCACGAGCTGGACGGCGACGTGCGGCGGCACCCGCAGCTCGACCGACCGGCCCGGCACCTGCTGGGCCAGCCAGCGCGCGCTGGTCTTCACCGCCGCGCCGAGCACCGGCCGGGCCGGCTGGTCGGCCTCGCCGGCCAGCCACGGGCGAACGGCGTCGACGGCGGCGCGCAACTCGTCGGCGGGGATCGGCTGCCGGCCGGGCATCAGCTCGTGGGGACGGTGCCCGCCGGCACGGTGCCCACGGTGGCCTCGGGCGTGCCGAACAGCGCGGGCAGGGTCGCCGTCCAGGCGGCGCGCAGCTCGGCCAGCGGCAGCTCGGCGACGCCGTGGACGGTGAGCGCGTCCCCGCCGGTGGTGCCGAGCTCGGTCACGGTCACCCCGGCCCACTCGGCGGTGGCGCGCACCGCCTCGGGGTCGGTCGTGGTGACGACGGCCCGGGCGCCGGACTCGCTGAACAGGGCGGTGAACGGGTCGTCGCCGAGCGCCAGTCGGGCGCCCACGCCGTACCGCAGCGCCGACTCGGCCAGCGCCTGCGCCAGGCCGCCGTCGGCGAGGTCGTGCGCGGAGCCGACCAGGCCCTCCCGGCCCAGCGCCCCGAGCACCTCGCCCAGCGTCCGCTCGGCCTCGAGGTCGACCGCGGGCGGGCGGCCGCCGAGGTGGCCGTGGGCCACGGACGCCCAGGCCGACCCGCCGAACTCCGGCCGGGTCCGGCCCAGCAGCAGCACGGTCTCGCCGTCGGCCCGCCAGCCGGTGGGCACGCGGTGGCGGACGTCGTCGTGCACGCCGAGCACCCCGATGACCGGCGTCGGGTCGATGGCGACGTCGCCGGTCTGGTTGTAGAGGCTGACGTTGCCGCCGGTGACCGGCAGGCCCAGGTCGCGGCAGGCGTCGGCGAGGCCGCGCACGGCCTCGGCGAACTGCCACATGACCTCGGGCTCCTCCGGGGAGCCGAAGTTCAGGCAGTTGGTGACCGCCAGCGGGCGGGCGCCGGTGACGGCGACGTTGCGGTATGCCTCGGCGAGGTTGAGCTGCGCGCCGGTGTAGGGGTCGAGGCGGGCGAAGCGGGCGTTGCCGTCGAGGCTCAGCGCGATGCCGCGGTGGGTGTCCTCGTCGATCCGGACGACGCCGGCGTCGTCGGGCTGGGCCAGCACGGTGTTGCCGCGCACGTAGCGGTCGTACTGCTCGGTGACCCACGTCTTGTCCGCGCCGTCGGGACGGGCGACGAGCGCCAGCCAGTGCGCGGCCAGCTCCTCCGGCGTGGCCGGCCGGGGCAGCGCGGCGGGGTCGTCGGCGTGCAGGTCGTCGAGGTCGGCGGGGCGCCGCATCGGCCGCTCGTAGACCGGGCCCTCGTGGGCGACGGTGCGCGGCGGGACGTCGACGATGCGCTCGCCGTGCCAGTCGACGGTGAGCCGATCGCCGTCGGTGACCTCACCGATGACGGTGGCGAGCACGTCCCACCGCTCGCAGACGGCGAGGAAGTCGGCGACCTTCGCCGGCTCGACGATCGCGCACATGCGCTCCTGCGACTCGCTCATCAGGATCTCGGCCGGCGTCAGGGTGCTGTCGCGCAGCGGGACGCGGTCGAGGTCGACGTGCATGCCGCCGGTGCCGGCGCTGGCCAGCTCCGACGTCGCGCAGGACAGTCCGGCGCCGCCGAGGTCCTGGATCCCGGTGACCAGGTCGGCCGCGAAGATCTCCAGGCACGCCTCGATGAGCAGCTTCTCGGTGAACGGGTCGCCGACCTGCACGCTCGGGCGCTTGGCGGGGCCCTCCTCGTCGAAGGTCTCGCTGGCCAGCACGCTGACGCCGCCGATGCCGTCACCGCCGGTGCGGGCGCCGAACAGGACGACCTTGTTGCCGACGCCCTCGGCCTTGGCCAGCCGCACGTCCTCGTGCCGCATGACGCCGACGCACAGGGCGTTGACCAGGGGGTTGCCGGCGTAGCAGTCGTCGAAGAGCAGCTCGCCGCCGATGTTGGGCAGCCCGAGACAGTTGCCGTAGCCGCCGACGCCGGCGACGACGCCGGGCAGCACGCGGGCGGTGTCGGGCGCGTCGGCCGGACCGAACCGCAGCGAGTCCATCACCGCCACCGGCCGCGCGCCCATGGTGAGGATGTCGCGGACGATCCCGCCGACGCCGGTGGCCGCACCCTGGTAGGGCTCGACGTAGCTGGGGTGGTTGTGGCTCTCGACCTTGAAGGTGACCGCGTAACCGTCGCCGACGTCGACCACGCCGGCGTTCTCGCCGATGCCGACGAGCAGGTGCTCGCCGCGGGGCAGGTCGCCGAAGCGGCGCAGGTGCACCTTCGAGCTCTTGTAGGAGCAGTGCTCGCTCCACATGACCGAGTACATGGCCAGCTCGGCGGTGGTGGGGCGGCGGCCGAGGATGTCCCGGATGCGGGCGTACTCGTCGCTCTTCAGCCCCAGCTCGGCGTAGGGCTGCTCGAGGTCGGGCGAGCTCTGCGCGAGCGCGACGGTGTCGAGCCGGTGCGACAGCGGCCCGGGGCCGGTGTCGAGGTCGGAGAGCCCCGCGGTGGCCGACTCGGTCATGCGCCGACGACCGCCTTCAGGACGCTGGTGAAGAAGCCGAGCCCGTCGGTCGACGGCCCGGTGAGCTCCTCGACGGCGTGCTCGGGGTGGGGCATCAGCCCGACCACCCGGCCGTCGTCGCTGGTGACACCGGCGATGTCGCGCAGGCTGCCGTTGGGGTTGCCGCCGACGTAGCGCACCGCGACCCGGCCCTCGCCCTCCAGTCGCTCGAGGTCGGCCGGGGCGGCGACGTAGCGGCCCTCACCGTTCTTGACCGGCACCACGATCTCCTGGCCGGACGCGTAGTCCGAGGTCCACGCGGTGTCGGCCCGCTCGATGCGCAGCCGCTGGTCCCGGTTGCGGAAGTGCAGGTGGCTGTTGCGGGTGAGCGCGCCCGGCAACAGGCCCGCCTCGCACAGCACCTGGAAGCCGTTGCAGATGCCGAGCACCGGGAGGCCGCTCCTCGCGGCCTGCACGACGTCCTGCACCAGCGGCGACCGGGCGGCGATCGCGCCGGCGCGCAGGTAGTCGCCGTAGGAGAACCCGCCGGGGAGGACGACGGCGTCGACGTCCCTCAGGTCGTGGTCGGCGTGCCAGAGGGAGACGGGCTCGGCTCCGGCGAGGCGCACCGCGCGGGCGGCGTCGACGTCGTCCAGGGAGCCCGGGAAGGTGATGACACCGATGCGCACGGGGGTCCTCGTCAGTCGGTGGGCAGGTGCAGCTCGACGTCCTCGATGACCGGGTTGGCCAGCAGCGTCTCGGCGATCTGCTCGAGCTCGGCCCGGTCGGGCGTGCCCTCGACGTCGAGGACGAAGTGCTTGCCCTGGCGGACGCCGGTCACCCGGGTGTGCCCCAGCCGGCCCAGTGCGCCGAGCACCGCCTGGCCCTGGGGGTCGGAGATCTCCGGCTTGAGGACGACGTCGACGACCACCTGCGGCACGGCTCCCGAGCGTACCGGGACGCCCAGTGGCCCCCGAGATCGGCGGTCTCGTGGCGATGAGCGGGCGATGGCCACGAGAGCGCCGATCTCGTCAGCGCAGGGCCCGGCGGATCTCCGCGATGACCTCGTCGGGCCGGCCGAGGACGTCGGCGGAGGTGAAGCGCAGGACCGTCCACCCAGCGGCGACCAGACGGTTCTGCCGACGCAGGTCGCCGACGAAGACGTCCCGCTCACGGTGGACGTCGCCGTCGAACTCGACGATCACCCGCCGGTCGGGCCACGCCAGGTCCGCGCGGCCGAGCTGTCGCCCGGCGTCGTCGCGGACGACGTGCTGCAGGACCGGGTCGGGCAGACCGGCGGCGTGCACCAGCCACCGCAGCACCGACTCCATCGGGGACTCCGCGCGCGGGTCGGCGACCGGCAGGACGGCGCGGGCGCGGGCCGACCCACGTCCGGTCGGCCGTCGGTCCAGCTGGCGCTCGAGGTCGGCCCGCGACACCCGACGGTCGAGGAACTGGTCGGTCACGGCGAGCAGGGCCGGCGGCTGCAGGACCCCGGCGAGGTCGCGCCACGTCCGCTCCGGCGTGGTGACCGGCATCGAGCCACACCGGGTGACGTCCTCGGCCGGGAGCGGCGTGCGGTGCACCCGGCGGTCACGGCGGCTCCCGGACCGGGAGTCCATCGGGACCGTCACGTCGACCCGCCGGTCCGAGCGGTCCTGCAGCGGGATCTCGACGTCCCAGAGGACCGCGGCGGTCGCATGGCTGGCCACGGCGCCGGGCGGCGCGGTCAGCAGGACGGCGGCGAGGCGGGAGCGCACCTCCCCGGACAGCGCACGCGGCAGGTACGTGTCACGGGAGAGGCGCTCGACGTCGGCATGTCGCAGCTGCCAGTCGCGGACGCCGGCGTCGAGCGCCTGAGCCCGGGTCGCGGGACCGGTGAGACGGGATCGGACACGACGGGTCGGCACCCGCGCACTCTGTCGCGAACGGCACGCGTCCTGCTCCCGTCGTCCACAGGCCCTCCGCGAGATCGGCGATCTCGTGGCGATCAGTGACTGATGGCCACGAGACCGCCGATCTCGCGGAGACAGAAGCGGGTCAGGAGTCGACGACGAGGCGCCACACCGCGTCGGGGTCCTCCCAGTGGGCGTTGTGCCCGGCGCCCTCGAGCAGCACCGCGTCGGGGTCGACCCGCCGCATCGCGGGCAGCCCCACCATCGGGTCGGCCGAGCCGGCCGCCAGGCGCAGCGGCGCCTCCGCGCGGGACAGGACCTCCTCCACCGACGGGCCGACGGCGCCGAACGCCCGCGGGTCCAGCGCCGGGGTGAAGCCGCCGGCGGTCTCCCGGACGCCCGCGGCGGCCACCTCGGACGAGGGGTCGACGAGCCCGGTCAGCCCGGCCAGCCGCAGGTGCCGTTCGGCGGCCTCGGCGGCGGTGGGGAACACCTGTGGCGGGCGGGCGGCCAGCGCACGGGCCCGCGCGACCTCGTCGTCGGTCCAGTCGATCTTGACGCCGACCGCCACCACCCGCGCCACGTCGACGCCGTACCAGCCACCGGCGAGCACCGCGCCGACCACCCCGCCGAACGAGTGCCCGAGCACCGTCACCCGCGTGGCACCGGACTCGGCCGCGAGCGACGCCACGTCCGCGGCGTGCACCGCGTACCCGTAGGGCGGCTCGGCGAGGGACGCCCCGTGCCCGCGCAGGTCGGGCACCGCCCAGGAGCCCGGCCAGGAGCGCTCGACCAGCGGCAGCAGCCGGTTCCAGACGGCGCCGGTCGCACCGAGCCCGTGGAGCAGGAGCAGCAGGTCCCCGCCGGACCCGCCGGTGCGGGCGGACAGACCGGTACGCGTCGACGGCACGTCAGCGGAAGGTAGTGCCCGTCAGCTGCTCGTAGGCGGCGACGTACCGCTCGCGCGTGGCGGCCACGACGTCGTCGGGCAGCTCGGGCGGCGGCGAGACGCGGTCCCAGCCCGAGGCGGTCAGCCAGTCGCGGACGTACTGCTTGTCGAACGAGGGCTGCGCCGCGCCCGGGGACCACGACGCCGCGGGCCAGAAGCGGGACGAGTCGGGCGTGAGCACCTCGTCGCCGAGCACCAGCCCCCCGTCGGCGGACAGCCCGAACTCGACCTTGGTGTCGGCCAGCAGGATGCCCGCGCCGGCGGCGATCTCGGCCCCGCGCCGGTACAGCGCCAGCGTCAGCTCGCGCAGCTCCGCGGCCCGGGCCGCGCCCACCAGCGACTCGACGCGCGCGAAGTCGATCGCCTCGTCGTGCGCGCCGGCGGCGGCCTTCGTCGACGGCGTGAACACCGGCTCGGGCAGTCGCGACCCCTCGACCAGCCCCGCAGGCAGCGGCACGTCGCGGATCGAGCCCGTGCGCGAGTACTCCGCCGTCCCCGAGCCCGACAGGTAGCCGCGGGCGACGCACTCCACCGGCAGCATCTCCAGCCGCCGCACCAGCATCGCCCGGCCGGCCACGGCGGCGGGCACGTCGGACGCCGACAGCAGGTGGTGGGTGGCGCCGGACGAGGAGAGCACCGGTGTCAGCTGCTCGAACCACCACACCGACAGCGCGGTGAGCACCCGCCCCTTGTCGGGGATCGGCGTGGGCAGCACGTGGTCGTAGGCCGAGATCCGGTCGGAGGCGACCAGCAGCAGCCGGTCGTCCCCGGCGTCGTAGACCTCGCGCACCTTGCCCCGCGCGACGAGGGGCAGCCCGAGGCTCACGTCAGCCGGGCCAGCCGGTCGAACAGCGGGCCGAGGTTGCGCACGTAGCCCTCGGGCCGGCAGACGTCGTCCAGCCGTGCCTCGTCGAGCGCCACACCGGAGGCGGCCGCGCGGTCCCGCAGCGTCGACCGGAAGGGGGTCCCGGTGTTCCACGTCTCCATCGCCGCGCCCTGGACGAGCGCGTACGCGTCCTCCCGTGAGGACCCGGACTCGACCAGCTCCAGCAGGACGGCGGAGGTGTAGATCAGCCCGCCGGTGAGGTCGAGGTTGGCCCGCATCCGGTCGACGTCGACCACCAGGTTCTCCACCAGGCCGGTGGTGAGGTGCAGCAGGTAGTCGGTGGTGATGGCGGCGTCGGGCAGGAAGACCCGCTCGGTGGAGGAGTGCGAGATGTCGCGCTCGTGCCACAGCGGGATGCCCTCCATCACCGGCACGACGGCGGCGCGCACCACCCGCGCGAGCCCGGCGATCCGCTCGGAGCGGATGGGGTTCTTCTTGTGCGGCATCGCGCTGGAGCCCTTCTGGCCCGAGCCGAACGCCTCCGACAGCTCCCGCACCTCGGTGCGCTGCCCGTGCCGGACCTCCAGGGCGATCGCCTCGCACACCGTCGCGATCACCGCCAGCGCGGCCACCCACTCGCTGATCGAGTCGCGGAGGACCACCTGGGTGGAGGCGTCGGCCGGCCGCAGGTCCAGCGCCTCGGCGACCACCACCTCCACCGAGGGGTCGATCAGCGAGTAGGTGCCGACGGCGCCGGAGATGGCGACGACGCCCACGCGCTCACGGGCCGCGCGCAGCCGGTCGCGGGACCGGGCCATGGCGAAGGCCAGGTCGGCCACCCGGTGCCCCCACACCACCGGCTCGGCGTGCACGCCGTGCGTGCGCCCGACGCGGAGGGTGTCGCGGTGCGCCAGCCCGTGGTCGCGCAGCGCGGCCACCAACCGGTCGGCCTTGGTCAGCAGCACGTCGGTGGCCTCCGTGAGCTGCACGGCCAGCGCGGTGTCGAGCAGGTCCGACGACGTCATGCCGTGGTGCACGTACGCCGCGGCGGACCGGGGCTCGGTGTTGTCGGCCCACGCGGTGAGGAAGGCGATGACGTCGTGCTGCGTCGTCTCCTCGATCTCCGCCACGCGCTGCGGCGTGGGTGGTGGCGCGGCGCGCACCGGCTCGACGACGTCGGCCGGCACCCGTCCCGCGGCCGCGTGCGCCTCGAGCACCAGCGTCTCGACCCGGCACCAGAGCTCGTACTTGTGCTCGTCGCTCCAGACCCGGCCCATCTCGGGGAGCGTGTAGCGGTCGATCACGCGGGTACCGCCCGCACCCGGTCAGCTCGTCGAGGCACGGGGCCATCCTCTCGCAGGGCTAGCGTGATCGAGAACGGCGGCCCACTCCCGCGGAAGGACCCCCATGCTGCGACGGGCCAACCACCTGGTCGCCCGGGCGCGCGAGCGCATCCGGGCCGCGAGCGAGCGCGATCCGTACGCGTGGCCGGAGCGCGACGACGACCGCGCGATCCTCGTCCACGACGCCGGGACCGACGCCGGGAACGGCGCCGGGAACGGCGCCGTCCCCGACGGCCTCCCCGCCAACGGCGACCCGCCCCTGGGCAGCCCCGAGCCGGGGGCGCCCGACCTCGACGGCCCGCTCGCGCCCGGCGGGGTCAGCGGGCCACCCGACGGCGGCCGCGCGCACCGGCGCTCCGAGCGCGGCCGCCGGCTGCTCGGCCCCGGCCGGGAGGCGCCCAGCGGCGACGCGTCGGTGCCCAGCGGCCTGCGGACGGCGGCCGCGTGGTCGTGGCGGCTGATCGCCGTCCTGGCCGGCCTCTACGTGCTGCTGTACGCGGCCTCCCACGTCGCCGTGGTCCTCGTCCCGGTGATGGTCGGGCTGCTGCTGGCGGCCCTGTTCCAGCCCGGTGCGGCTGCTCTGATCCGGCACGGCTGGCCCCGATCCCTGGCTGCCACCGTGATGCTCCTGGTCGGGCTGTCGGTGGTGGCCGGGATCATCACGATGGTCGTCCAGCAGGTGACCGCCGGCTTCACCGACCTCGCCGACCAGGTCACCGAGGGGCTCGACCAGATCCGCGACTTCGTCGTCGAGACCTTCCCGGTCAGCCAGCGGCAGATCGACGAGGCGCTCACCCAGGTGCAGGACTTCTTCACCGCCAACCAGGAGACGCTCGCCAGCGGCGCGCTCACCACGGCCGCCACGGTCGGTGAGGTGTTCACCGGGATCGTCCTGACGCTGTTCACGCTGTTCTTCTTCCTCAAGGACGGCCGGTCCATCTGGCTGTGGCTGGTCGGTCTGTTCCCCCGCGACTCGCGCGCGTACATCGACGAGGCCGCCCGCCGCTCCTGGCGCACGCTGATCTCCTACGTCCGCGCCACCGTCGTCGTCGCGGCCTTCGACGCCGTCGGCATCGGCATCGGCCTGGCGATCCTGGGCGTCCCGCTGGTGGTCCCGCTGGCCGCGCTGGTCTTCCTCGGGGCGTTCATCCCGCTCATCGGGTCGTTCCTGGCCGGCACGATCGCGGTGCTCGTGGCGCTGGTCTCCGTCGGCCTGGTGAAGGCCCTGATCGCCCTGGCGATCGTCATCCTGGTCATGCAGATCGAGGCGCACCTGCTACAGCCGCTGCTGCTGGGCAGGGCCGTGCACGTGCACCCGCTGGCCGTCGTGCTGGCGATCGCGGCCGGAGTGCTCCTCGCGGGCATCTTCGGCGCGCTGATCGCGGTCCCGGTGGTGGCCTGCGCCAACGTGGCCGGCACCTACCTGTCCCGGCGGCACGAGGGCCCGCGGCCGCCCGAGCCGCGCCCCGAGCGCGCCCGCCCGGCGGTGGGGGTCCGGGGCTGACGGTCGGCGCCAGGATCAGGTGACCTGATCGTCGGGGGGGGGGGGCCCCCCGCGGGGGGGGGGGGGGGGGCCCCCCCCCGCCACGATCAGGTCACCTGATCATCGCGCGGGCAGGCGCCGTCAGTCGTCGAGGTCGTCGAGGTCGTCGGTGCCGCCGCGCGCCAGCCAGGTCGCCAGCCGCTCGATCGGCACCTCGAAGTCCGGGTGCTGGTCCACGAAGGCCTGCAGCTGGTCGGCCAGCCAGGCGAGGGTCACCTGCTCCCCGCCCCGCCGGTCGGCCAGCTCCTCCAGGCCCCTGTCGGTGAAGTACACGTCGTGGAGTACCCGGTCAGTCGGCGAACGCCTGGGCGACGAGCTCCTTCTGCTCGACCTCGTGCACCTTGGCCGAGCCGACGGCGGGGCTGGCCGAGGCGCGGCGGCTGACCCGGCGCAGGGTCCGGCCGCCGAGGTGCTCGGGCAGGTTGAGCGCCATGAACGACCAGGCGCCCATGTTCGCCGGCTCCTCCTGCACCCAGACCAGGTCGGTCGCGTTCGGGTAGCGGTCGAGGGCCTGCCGGACCTGCTCGCCGGGCAGCGGGTACAGCTGCTCCACGCGGACGACGGCGGTGTCGGCGCGGCCCTCGGCCTCGCGCTGCGCCAGGAGGTCGTAGGCGACCTTGCCGCTGCACAGCAGCACCCGGCGCACCGCGGCGTCGTCGAGCGGCTCGCCCCCGACGCCCGGGTCGCCGAGCACCGGGCGGAAGCCCTCGTCGGTGAAGTCCGCGACGGGGCTGACCGCCGCCTTGGCCCGCAGCAGCGACTTCGGCGTGAACACGACCAGCGGCCGGTGCACGTCGGAGAGCGCCTGGCGGCGGAGCAGGTGGAAGTAGTTGCCCGGCGTCGTGCAGTTGGCGACGGTGATGTTGTTCTCCGCCGACACCTGCAGGAAGCGCTCGATGCGGCCGCTGGAGTGGTCGGGGCCCTGGCCCTCGAGGCCGTGCGGCAGCAGCAGCACCACGCCCGAGCGCTGGCCCCACTTGGCCTCGCCGGAGCTGATGTACTCGTCGATGACCATCTGCGCGCCGTTGATGAAGTCGCCGAACTGCGCCTCCCAGAGCACCAGCGCCCTCGGGTTGGCCACCGAGTAGCCGTACTCGAATCCCAGCGCGGCGTACTCGGACAGCAGCGAGTCGTAGACGAAGAACTTCGCCTGGTCCTCGGCCAGGTGGGCCAGCGGGGTGTACTCGGCGGCGGTCTCCCGGTCGATGAGGACCGCGTGCCGTTGCACGAACGTGCCCCGGCGGGAGTCCTGACCGGCCAGCCGCACCGGGATGCCCTGCATCAGCAGCGACCCGTAGGCGAGCAGCTCGCCCATCGCCCAGTCGATGCCGCCCTCGCTCACCATCGCCGCGCGCCGCTCGAGCATCCGCTTGAGCTTGGGGTGCACGGTGAACTCGGCGGGCAGGGACACGTGCGCGTCGCCGATCGCCTTCATCACCTCGAGGGTGATGGCGGTGGCCACCGCCGTCCCCTGCTCGTCGGGCTGGTCCATGACCGGCTGCGGCTTGGGGGTCTCGCTCGCGTCGTGCGTCTCGGCGAAGGCCCGCTCCAGCTGGTCGCGGTAGTCCTTCAGGGCCTCCTCGGCCTCGGCGAGGGTGATGTCGCCGCGGCCGATGAGCGCCTCGGTGTAGAGCTTCCGGACCGAGCGCTTGCGGTCGATGATCTCGTACATCAGCGGCTGGGTCATGGACGGGTCGTCGCCCTCGTTGTGCCCGCGGCGGCGGTAGCAGACGAGGTCGATGACGACGTCCTTCTTGAACGCCTGCCGGTACTCGACGGCGAGCCGGGCCATGCGGACGCACGCCTCGGGGTCGTCGCCGTTGACGTGGAAGACCGGCGCGTTGACCATCCGCGCGACGTCGGTGGAGTACAGGCTCGAGCGCGACGCCGCCGGGCTGGTGGTGAAGCCGACCTGGTTGTTGATGACGACGTGCACGGTGCCGCCGGTGCGGTAGCCGCGCAGCTGCGACAGGTTCAGCGTCTCCTGGACCACGCCCTGGCCGGCGAACGCGGCGTCGCCGTGCAGCAGCACCGGCAGGACGGTGAAGCCCTGCTCGCCCTTGTCGATCATGTCCTGCTTGGCGCGGACGACGCCCTCGAGGACGGGGTTGACCGTCTCCAGGTGCGAGGGGTTGCTGGCCAGCGAGACGGCGATCTCCGCACCGGGCGTGAACGGGTTCTCGAAGGTCCCCTCGGCGCCGAGGTGGTACTTGACGTCGCCGGAGCCCTGGACGGTGCCGGGGTCGATGTTGCCCTCGAACTCGCCGAAGATCTTGGCGTAGCTCTTGCCGAGCACGTTGGCCAGCACGTTGAGCCGGCCGCGGTGGGCCATGCCGATCGCGACCTCGTCGAGGCCGTGGTCGGTGCCGGCGATGAGCACCTCGTCGAGCAGCGGGATGACCGACTCGCCGCCCTCGAGGCTGAACCGCTTCTGGCCGACGTACTTGGTCTGCAGGAAGGTCTCGAAGGCCTCAGCGGCGTTGAGCCGGCCGAGGATGTGCTTCTGCTTCTCCCGGTCGGGCTGCTCGTGCTTGACCTCGATGCGCTGCTGGAGCCACTCGCGCTCCTCGGGGTCGGTGATGTGCATGTACTCCACGCCGACGGTGCGGCAGTAGGAGTTGCGCAGCACGCCGAGGATGTCGCGCAGCGGCATCACCTTCTCGCCGGCGAAGCCGCCGACGGGGAAGGTCCGGTCGAGGTCCCACAGCGTCAGACCGTGCTGGAGGATGTCGAGGTCGGGGTGGCTGCGGACCTTGAACTCGAGCGGGTCGGTGTCGGCCATGAGGTGGCCGTTGCGCCGGTAGGACTCGATGACCTCGATGACCCGGGCTTCCTTGTCGATCTGCCCCTCGCGGCTGACCCGCACGTCGGGCATCCAGCGCACCGGCTCGTAGGGGATGCGCAGCGACCGGAAGACCTCGTCGTAGAAGCCGTCCTCGCCCAGCAGCAGCTGGTGCAGGCGGCGCAGGAAGTCGCCGGACTCGGCGCCCTGGATGATCCGGTGGTCGTAGGTCGAGGTCAGCGTGATGATCTTCGAGACACCGAGCTCGGTCAGCGCCTCGGGGCTCATCCCCTGGAACTCGGCCGGGTACTCCATGGCGCCGACGCCGATGATCGCGCCCTGGCCGGCGGTCAGCCGCGGCACCGAGTGGACGGTGCCGATCGTGCCCGGGTTGGTCAGGCTGATCGTGGTGCCCGAGAAGTCCTCGAGGGTCAGCTTGCCGGCGCGGGCCCGGCGGATGACGTCCTCGTAGGCGCCCCAGAACTGGGCGAAGTCCATCTCCTCGGCGGCCTTGATCGAGGCGACGACCAGCGAGCGGGAGCCGTCGGCCTTGGGCAGGTCGATGGCCAGGCCGAAGTTGACGTGCTCGGGCTGCACGAGGGTCGGCTTGCCGTCGACCTCGGCGAAGGCGGCGTTCATGTTCGGGAAGTCGTCCAGCGCCCGGACCAGCGCGTAGCCGATCAGGTGGGTGAAGGAGACCTTGCCGCCGCGCGAGCGCTTGAGGTGGTTGTTGACGACGATGCGGTTGTCGGCCAGCAGCTTGGCCGGCACCGCGCGCACGCTCGTCGCCGTGGGCACGGTGAGCGAGGCGTTCATGTTCTTGACGACGCTGGCGGCGGCGCCGCGCAGCGGCGTCCGCTTCGGCCCGTCGCCGGCAGGGGCCTTCGCCGGCTGCGGCGCGGCCGCGGCCGGGGCGGCCTTCGCCTTCTGCTCGGCACGGTCGGCGGCGCGGTCGACGACGGTGTCCTCGGTGCGCTCCGGCACCGGGGTCGACCGGGTGGCGGCCGGTGCCGGGGCGGGCGCTGCCGGGGCGGCCGCCGCGGGGGCGGAGGCGGCGGCGTCGGCGGCGGCCGGGCGCGCGGCGGGCTCGGCGCCGTTGCCCGCGGCCGGCGCGGCGGCCGGGGCCGGCGTCGGCGACGGGTTCGTGGGCGCGGTCGCCACGGCCTCGGCCGGGGCGGGCGCCTGCTCACGGTCGTCGCTGGCCGCGACCGGGCTGCCCGGCCGGTAGTCGGCGAAGAACTCGTGCCACGCCTGGTCCACGCTGGACGGGTCGGCGAGGAACTGCTGGTACATCTCCTCGACCAGCCACTCGTTGGTGCCGAAGCCCGCCACCGCCGAGGAGGTACCGGTGGAGGACGGCCGGGATGAGTTGTCGCGTGACACGGGGTCGAGTGCCTTCTTCGTCGTCGGTGGACGTCTCTGGACCGGGCGTTGACTCTACGCCGGTCGCTCCCGCCCGACCTGCCGTCCGGCTCGCGCGCCGGGCCTGCCCGGGGGATCCTCGCGCGCGGGCTCAGCTGCGGGCGCCGGCGGCCACGAGCAGGTCGACGAGCGCGTCGCGGGCACCGGCCTGACCTGCGTCGTCGCGTCGGTGGCGGGCCGCGGCGACCCGGCCGATGTCGAGGGCGCTCGCGCCGTCGGAGGTGGTCGCGTCGACGTCGGCCCCGGCGGCCAGCAGGAGGCGCACGACCTCGGGCGCGTCGCCGCCCGGTCCGGCGGCCACGGCCTCGTGCAGCGGCGTGCGGCCGGTGTCGGGGTCGCGGCGGTCGACGCGGGCGCCGGCGTCGAGCAGCACGCGCACCAGGTCGGGCCGGCGCACCGCCGCGGCCGCGGCCAGCGCCCCGCCGTCGGGGTCGGCCCCGCGCTCGAGCAGCAGCCGCAGGGTGCCGGCCGCCCCACCGGCCGCGGCCACGGTGAGCAGGTCCAGCCCGGTGCCCGGGTCGGTGAGCGGCGCGCCACCGTCGAGCTCGCCGGCCAGCCGGCCGACGTCGTCGAGGTAGGCGGCGGCGGGGGCGTCGACCGGGGCGCCGAGCTCGTCGAGGACCGGCACCAGCCCGGAGGCGTGCTCGACGGCGACGTGCAGCGGCGTGCGGCCGGACTCGGTGCGCGCCCCGAGGTCGGCGCCGGCCGCGGCGAGCTCGCGGACGACGTCCTCGCGGCCGGCGGCCACGGCCAGGTGCAGCGGCGTCCAGCCGCTCTCGCCGGCCTGCTCCACGGTCCCGGCGAGCAGCCGCGGCGCGTCGGTGACGGCGGCGCGCACGGCCTCGACGTCGCCGGTCTGCACCAGGCGTGCGAGTCGCTGCACCGTCATGCGGGTGGTCATGCAGGGGTCCTTCGTCCTCGGTGTGGGGTGCGCGCCGGCCGGGGCTCAGACGACGTCGCGGCGGACGGCCAGCAGGGTGCCCAGCAGCGCCGCGACCAGGCCGTAGCCGAGCAGCAGCAGGCCGCCCTGCCACGGGTCGAGCAGCTCGGGCGCCTGGAAGTCCGACGTGACGGCCTGCACCGCGCCGCCGGGCAACCACTTGTAGGCGCCCTGGATCGCGCCGATCGAGGAGATGATCGGCTCGACGACGTAGAGGTACACCAGCGAGCCGACGATGGCGCCGACCTGGTTGCGCAGCAGCGCGCCCACGCCGACGCCGATCACGGCGAACACGACCAGCACCAGGCCCGCGGTGCCCAGCGTGCGCAGGTTGTCCCCGTCCAGCGACGGCGCCGCCCCGCGCGCGCCGGCGTAGAGCAGCACGACGACGACGTCGACGGCGAGCACCAGCAGCGCGACCGGCACCGCCGCGGCGGCGTAGGCCAGCAGCTTGGCGGCGACGACGCGGCCGCGGCGCGGGGTGGTGAGGAAGGTCGGCGTCGCCGTCCGGTGCCGGTACTCCTGGGTCATCCCGATGATCCCGAGGATGAGCAGGAAGACGCTGGCGTTGGCCGCGACGGAGAACACGACCTCCTCGTACTGCGGCGTGCCCACCGACGGCAGGCCCGGCTGGCCGTTCTGCTCCACGCCGGCCAGGCCGGTGAACAGCGCGGCGAACCCGCCGGCCATCACGCACGCGCCGATGACCAGGCCGATCCAGACGCGGGTGGTGACCAGCTTGGTCCACTCGGCGCGGACGAGCGCGCTCATCGGGCCGCTCCCTCGGTCGTGTACTGCGCGGGCCCGGCGGGGGAGCCGGCCGCGAACTGCTCCTGGCCGGCGGTGAGCCGGAAGTAGAGGTCCTCGAGGCCGGTGGTCTCGGCGCGCAGCTCGTGCAGCTCCACCTGCGCGGCGAAGGCCCGCGCGCCGACCTCGGCCGGGGTCGCGCCCTCCACGGTGACCAGGCCGTCGTCGCTGCGGGTGGCCGCGAGCCCCGCGGTGGCGAGCACCCCGGCCAGCCGGTCGGCCTCCGGGCTGCGCGCGAGCACGGTGCCGGCGCCCTGGGCGCCCGAGCGCAGCTCGGCGATCGAGCCCTGCCGCACCAGCCGGCCGGCGCCGACGATGACGACGCGGTCGGCGGTCTGCTCCATCTCGGCGAGCAGGTGGCTCGACACCAGGACGGTGCGGCCCTCGTCGTGGGCGAGGTGCCGCAGGAAGCCGCGGAGCCAGAGGATCCCCTCGGGGTCCAGGCCGTTGGCCGGCTCGTCGAGCACCAGGACGGGCGGGTCGCCGAGCAGCGCGGTGGCCAGCGCGAGTCGCTGCCGCATGCCCAGCGAGTAGCCGCCGGCCCGGCGCCGTCCCGCCGTCGCGAGCCCCACCCGCTCGAGGACCTCGTCGGCGCGGCCGACCGGGATCCCGGCGGCGCGGCAGTACACGCGCAGGTGGTCGCGGCCGGAGCGGGCCGGGTGGAAGGCGGTCTCGAGGACCGCGCCCACCGTGCGCACCGGCTCGCGCAGCGCCGCGTAGGGGACGCCGTCGAAGGTGGCGGTGCCGGTGTCGGGGGTGATCAGGCCGAGGACCATCCGCAGCGTCGTCGTCTTGCCCGCGCCGTTGGGGCCGAGGAAGCCGGTGACCGAGCCGGGCTCCACGGTGAACCCGAGGTCGGAGACGGCGCGCACCGTGCCGAAGGTCTTGGTCAGGCCGGACACCTCGATCCGCACGGGTCGGGGTCCTGCGGTGGTGCCGCTGGCCATCGGTCCTCCTCGTCGCGCCCTGCCGCCGTCCGCACCCCCGTGCCCCGTCATCCAAGCGCACCGCCCGCCGCCGACCGAGGCCTGCGGCCCACGGCGTGCCGCCCGACGCCCGCCGGCCACCCGTCGTCCACCCGCCGTTCGCCGCGCGCGTGACCACGGGCACACGCGCCCGCCGTCCGGTCACTACAGTGCGCTGCCGTGAGCGGCTGTCGGGCGGGAACGGTCTCCGGCGCCCCCGCCGGCCGGACGACGGGCTGAGCCGGGGCAGGTCGCCGTGCACCTCGCCGGACCCGACCCCGAGCCGATCCCGCCCGATCCCGACGTCCGGGAGGCGCTGGAGCGGCTGCTGCTCGGTGGCCCGCGCCGGCTGACCCGGCTCGAGGTCGCCGCGGCGGCCGGCATGCCCCCCGAGCGAACCCAGCGGTTGTGGCGGGCGCTGGGCTTCCCCGACGTCGCCGACGACGACCCCGCCTTCACCCTCGCCGACGTCGGGGCCCTGGCCACGGTGTCGGAGCTGATCGACTCCGGCTTCGTCGACCCCGGCAGCGAGGCGTCCATCGCCCGCGCCACCGGCCAGGCGCTGTCCCGGCTGGCCGACTGGCAGACCGACCTGCTCGCCGACGCGCTCGTCCGCCGGGCCCGGGAGCAGGCCCCCGGGACGCCGGTCGACGTCGTGGCCACCGCCGAGGCGCTGATCCCGCTGCTGAGCCGCACGCAGGACTACGTGTGGCGGCGGCACCTCGCGGCGAACGTCGACCGGGCGCTGTCCTCCGAGACGCCGGGGGACCGGCGCGAGCTGGCCGTGGGCTTCGCCGACCTGGTCGGCTACACGTCCCGCTCGCGCGGCATGGGCGGCCGCGAGCTCGGCGCGATGGTCGAGGCCTTCGAGGCGACGGCGACCGAGGTGATCGCCCGCTCGCGCGGCCGGGTGGTCAAGACCGTCGGCGACGGGGTCCTCTTCACCGCCGCCTCCGCCGTCGACGCCGTCGAGATCGGGCTGCGGCTGCCCACCGCCTGGGACGCCGGGGACCGCCCGCCGCTGCGCGTGGGCGCCGCCTACGGGGCGGTGCTCACCCGCCTGGGCGACGTCTACTCGCCGGTGGTCAACCTCGCCAGCCGGCTCACGTCGATCGCCCCGGCCGGGGCGTTGCTGGTCGACCGGGTGCTCGCCGGGCACGTGCGCGGCCTGCCGCAGTACCGGGTGCGGCCCATGGAGCCGGTGGCGGTGCGCGGCTACGAGTCGGTGCAGCCCTGGCGGGTCAGCCGGCAGGCGGCGGGGGAGCCCGGCGCGGCCCCGTGCGACGGGAACCCGCACGACGGCTGACCCCGCCCGCGCTACCGTGGGCGCGTGCTGTGACTCCCGGAACCGGCAGCGCCGCTGCCGACGGCGTCCTCGATCCGACCGTCCTCCCGGGAGCACCCCATGAGCGCCACCCTCGTCGCGCGCGGCCTGGCCGCCGGCCACGGCGCGCGCGTCCTGTTCTCCGGCCTCGACCTGGTCGTCGCCCCCGGCGACGTCGTCGGGCTGGTCGGCGTCAACGGCGCCGGCAAGTCCACGCTGCTGCGCACGCTGGCCGGTGAGCTGCCGGCCGAGTCCGGCGCGGTCACCCTCAGCCCGCCCACGGCGACCGTCGGGCACCTGCCGCAGGAGCGGGACCGCCGCGAGGGCGAGACGGTGACCGCCGCGCTCGCCCGCCGCACCGGTGTCGCCGCCGCCCAGGCCGCACTGGACGCCGCCACCGCCGACCTCGCCGACGGCCGTCCCGGCGCCGACGACGCCTACGGCGAGGCACTCGAGCGCTGGCTGGCCCTGGGCGGCGCCGACCTCGACGAGCGCCTCGAGCAGGTGCTGGCCGAGGTGGCGCCCGGTGTCGCGCCCGACGCTCCGATGCCCGGGCTCTCCGGCGGGCAGGCGGCCCGGGTCGGGCTGGCCGCGCTGCTGCTGTCCCGCTACGACCTGCTGCTGCTCGACGAGCCCACCAACGACCTGGACCTGGCCGGGCTCGACCAGCTCGAGCGGTTCGTCGGCGGCAACCGCGCCGGCATCGTGGTGGTCAGCCACGACCGCGAGTTCCTCGCCCGCACCGTCACCCGGGTGGTCGAGCTCGACCTGGCCCAGCAGCTGGTGCGGGTGCACGACGGCGGCTACGAGAGCTACCTCGTCGAGCGCGAGGTCGCCCGCCGGCACGCGCGCGAGGAGTACGAGGAGTACGCCGAGACGAAGGCCGAACTCGAGGCGCGGGCGCGCATGCAGCGCAACTGGCTGGCCAAGGGCGTGCGGGACGCGGTCAAGAAGCAGAAGGACCCCGACAAGTTCATCAAGGCCCACAACCGGGCGACGGCCGAGAAGCAGGGGGCCAAGGCCAAGCAGACCGAGCGGCGGATCGAGCGGCTGGAGGTCGTCGAGGAGCCCCGCAAGGAGTGGGAGCTGCGGATGAGCATCGCCGCGGCACCGCGCGCCGGGGCCGTCGTCGCCACGCTGCGCGACGCCGTCGTCCGCCGGGGGTACTTCACCCTCGGGCCGGTGGGTCTGCAGGTCGACTGGGGCGACCGGGTGGCGATCACCGGACCCAACGGCTCGGGCAAGACGACCCTGCTGGGCGCGCTGCTGGGCCGGGTGCCGCTCGCGTCGGGCAGCGCCTCGCTCGGGCCGGCGGTGCGGCTGGGCGAGGTCGACCAGGCGCGCGGGCTCTTCGTCGGCGAGCGGCTGCTGCTGGAGGCCTTCGGCGCCGAGGTGCCCGACTGGCCCACCGCCGACGTGCGCACCCTGCTGGCGAAGTTCGGCCTCACCGCCGAGCACGTGACCCGCCCGGCCACCACGCTGTCGCCGGGGGAGCGCACCCGTGCCGCGCTGGCCCTGCTGCAGGCGCGCGGGGTCAACGTGCTGGTGCTCGACGAGCCGACCAACCACCTGGACCTGCCGGCCATCGAGCAGCTGGAGTCGGCGCTGGCCGCCTACCCCGGCACCCTGCTGCTGGTCACCCACGACCGCCGCATGCTCGAGGCGGTGGCCGTGACCCGGCGGTTCGCCGTCGACGCCGGCCGGGTCACGGAGGTCTGAGTCGACTCAGCTCAGGTCCTGGCCGAGCGCCTCGTCGAGGCCGACGGTGGCCATGCCGGCCCAGGTCTCGTCGACGTGGTGGGCGAGCACCATCAGGTCGCGCAGGTTCCCCTCGCGGTCGCGGACGTGGTCGCGCAGCAGCGCCTCGCCGGTGAACCCCAGGTCGGTGAACAGCGCGAGGGCCGCGCCCTGCTCGGCGACCACCTCCACGACCAGCTTGGCCAACCCGTCGCCGACCGCCGTCACCAGCGCCTGCCGGGCCAGCCGCCGGCCCAGGCCGGAGCCGCGCCGGGTGGGGGAGACGACCAGCCGCACCTCGCCGACGTGCGCCGACCAGCCCGGTAGCGGACGCACGGCGACGTAGCCCGCGACCTCGTCCCCGTCGACGGCGACGAAGCGCCGACCGCCGCCGGAGCCGCCCGCCCACGACCGGACGACGGCGGGGTCGGTGACCTCCTCCTCGATGAAGGTCAGGTCGCCCTCGGGCAGGTCCCGGAAGAAGCGCAGCAGCGCGTCGGCGTGCTCGGGGCGCAGGTCGACGACGTCCACGCTCATCCCTCCTGCCCGGCCGCCCGGGCGGGCGCGCTCTCCTCGCTGCGCGTGCGCAGGAAGCCGATGATCTCCGGCACCGTGGTCTTCGCCGCCGTCCGGCCGACCACCAGGCCCATGTGGCCGGCGGCCAGCCGCAGCTCGTGCTTGTCCTCGGAGCCGACCAGGTCGATCAGCGGCGCGGTGGCCGCCGGCGGGACGATGTGGTCCCGGTCGGCGCGGACGGTGAGGAACGGCAGCCGGATGTCGGACAGGTGCACCCGGTCGCCGCCCACCGTCAGCCGGTCGGTGACCATGCCGTTGTCCCGCACGAGCATCTGCACCGTCTCCCGCGCGGCCGCGCCGGGGAAGGGGATGTGGTCGTCGGACCAGCCGGTCATCGCCTGGTAGGCCGACACGTACTCGTCGCTCCAGAGCCGCTCCCACAGGGTCACGTAGCGGGTGACCTCGGCGGTGGGGGTGAGGGTCTTGAAGCCCTGGACGACGACCCGCGGCGGCACGTTGCCGTTCTCGTCGACGACGTCGTCGACCTCCAGCCCGCCGCGGAAGACGTCGGCCATCGGGCCCATCTCGGTGAAGTCGACCGGGGTGGCGAGCACCGTCAGGCTGCGCACCGGGGCGTCGGGGTGGTGGCCAGCGTAGAGCAGCGAGAGGTCGCCGCCGAAGCAGTAGCCGAAGAGGTTGACCTCGTCGGCGCCGGAGATCTCGAGCACCCGGTCGACCGCGGCGGGGACGTAGTCGTCGACGTAGTCCTCGAGCCGGTTCTGGGCGTCGCGCTCGTCGGGCTCGCCCCAGTCGACCATGTACACGTCGAAGCCGGCGTCGAGCAACTGCTCGATGAACGAGTTGCCCGGCGTGAGGTCGAGGATGTAGCTGCGGCTGACCAGGCTGAAGACGATCAGCAGCGGCGGCGAGTACCGCACCCGGTCGCTGCGGTAGTGCCACAGCTGGGTGCGGCCGCGCTCCCAGACGACGTCCTTGGGCGTGAGCCCGACGCCGGGGCGGTCGACGCCGGCGACGAGCTTGATGCCGTTACGTGCGCGGAGGGCGTTGCGCTCGACGTCGCGCCGGACGCGGTCGAGGACCGCCTGCGGACTCGGCACCGTGGGCATCGGGTCCCTCCTTGATCGGGTCGGGGATCGCGGCGGTGGCCCGCCGTTGGGTCTCGAGCTGAACGGTCAGGCGCCGGACCTCGCGGTCGAGGGCGCCGATCTGGGCCCGCAGCCGGGCGAGGTCGCTGCCGGCGGGCAGGTTGACCAGGTGCCAGGCGCGGGCGGAGAGGCCACGCGCGGAGTCCCGGGCCAGGTTCTGCGCCCGCCGCAGCAGGGTCACGCCGGTGGCGAAGCCGGGGGTGCGCACGAGGCTCTCCGCGTGCGGGGTCACCCGGCGCTCGGCGGCGTCGAACGCCTGCCGCCACAGGGGCGGCCCCGGCTGGCCGCCCGTGGTCCCGGCTGGTGTCATGGCCGGCCTCCTCTCGTCCGCGGGTGCCCTACCCGCCCGCCGGGTGGCCTACCACACCCCCGGCTACCGTCCCGGGGACGGGAGCAGCAGCGAGAGGGGAGAGCGGCGTGGCGGACAGGACGATCCTGGACATGTTCCGGCTCGACGGCCGGGTGGCGATCGTGACGGGGGCCTCGTCGGGGCTGGGCGTGGTGTTCGCCCGGGCGCTGGCCGAGGCCGGTGCCGACGTCGCCCTCGGCGCCCGGCGGGAGGACCGGATGGCCGCCACGAAGGAGGCGGTCGAGGCGGTCGGCCGGCGGGCGATCACCGTGCGCACCGACGTGGCGGAGGTGGAGGACTGCCAGGCGCTGGTCGACGCCACGATGGCGGAGTTCGGCCGGGTCGACGTGCTGGTCAACAACGCCGGCATCGGCACCGCCGCGCCGGCCACGCGGGAGAAGCCCGAGGAGTTCCGCGCGGTCATCGACGTGAACCTCAACGGCTGCTACTGGATGGCGCAGGCCTGCGGCCGGGTGATGAAGCCGGGCAGCTCGATCGTGAACATCTCCAGCGTCCTGGGGCTGACCACCGCGGGGCTGCCACAGGCCGCCTACGCCGCCAGCAAGGCCGGGCTGATCGGCCTCACGCGCGACCTCGCCCAGCAGTGGACCGGCCGCAAGGGCATCCGGGTCAACGCGCTGGCACCGGGCTTCTTCGCCTCGGAGATGACCGACCAGTACCCGGAGGGCTACCTCGACCAGCAGATGGGCCGGGTGCTCGTCGGCCGCGCCGGCGACCCGATGGAGCTGGCCGCGGCCCTCTTGTTCCTCGTCAGCGACGCCGGCGGCTACGTCACCGGGACGACGATCCCGGTGGAGGGCGGCATGCTCACCAGCTGAGCCCGGCACCGGGCCCCGCCGTCGTGGCGGGGCCCGGTGCGGCTCAGGCCCGCTCGACCCGGTCGACCAGCGCGCTGATCCGGTCGACCAGCTGCGGCCACACCGCGCGCGGCAGGTCGTGGCCCATGCCCTCGACCACCAGCAGCTCGGCGCCGGGGATCGCCGCCGCCGTCGCCCGGCCGCCGGACACGTTGACCAGCGCGTCCTCGGCGCCGTGCACCACGAGGGTGGGGACGGCGACCCGCGCGAGGTCGGCGGTGCGGTCGGGGCTGGCCAGGATCGCGGTGAGCTGGCGGGCCACCCCCGCCGGGTTGTATGCCCGGTCGAACGACAGCCCGGCCCGCTCCCGCAGCCCGGACTCGTCGAACTCGAAGCCGGGGGAGCCGATGACGCGGTAGGTGTCGACCGCGCGCTGCACGGCGCTCTCCCGGTCGGTGGCCGGCGGGGCGAGCAGCACGCCGAGCGCGGCCTCGGCCGGTGCGCCGACCGCAGGGTCGCCGGTCGTGGACATGATCGAGGTCAGGCTGCGCACCCGCTCCGGGTGCCGGATGGCCAGCGACTGGGCGATCATCCCG
The DNA here is from genome assembly GCF_054050195.1 of Geodermatophilus sp. SYSU D00710. Lineage (NCBI taxonomy): Bacteria > Bacillati > Actinomycetota > Actinomycetes > Geodermatophilales > Geodermatophilaceae > Geodermatophilus > Geodermatophilus sp. SYSU D00710. The sequence continues at coordinate 51,622 of NZ_JBJGYX010000004.1, read as the reverse complement.
CCCATCGAGGCGCCGACGACGTGCGCGCTGTCCAGCCCGAGGGCGTGGAGGAGGCCGGCCGTGTCCTCGGCCATGTCGGCCAGGCGGTACGCGACGCGCGAGTGGTCCCCGCCCATGACGGCGAGCACGTCGGGTGCGCCGGCGGCGTCCAGGTGGGTGGACAGGCCGATGTCGCGGTTGTCGAAGCGGATGACGTACAGGCCGCGCTCGGCCAGCATCCGGCAGAACTCGTCGGGCCAGCCGATCATCTGCGTGGCCAGGCCCATGACCAGCAGCAGCGGTGTGTCCTCGGGCGAGCCGAAGGTCTCGTAGGCCAGCTCGACGTCGCCGGCGCGGGTGGTCTGCACCCCGGTGTGCTCCATGGCCCGCACGCTAACCGGGCGCCGTCCGCGGGCCTCGACCGGAGGGCTGACCCGGAGCCGCGGGTGTCAGTGCAGCTCGAGCCGGATGAGGGACAGACCCGACCGGCTGACCGCGTCCTGCAGCTCCTCGAGCGTCGGCGTGCGGCCCACGGTGATCCGGATGCCCATCCGGCGCTGTGCCGCCCGCCAGCCCATCTCCTCGATGAGCCGCTGGTAGACGGCGGCCACCGTCGCCGGATCGGTCACGAGCTCCGCGTGGGCCGGACGACGCCGACCGCGGAAGGTCACCTCGACCTCGGCCCCCCCGGCGCAGTTGTGGCGCCACCCGCTGTTGGTGAAGACGGTCGGGACGCCGTCCACGAGGTGGTAGCCGGCCGGGACGTCGTAGCGCCGGCCGGTGCGCCGACCGGTGAGGTGGAGGACGAGCAACTGGCCGCCCGCTCGGCCGCGGCGCACGAGCCGCCGCACGACGGGGTTGACCAGGCCCATGAGCGCGGTCGGGGGATGGCGGCGCTCGACCGCGTGGTGGTGGCTCAGGACGGCCTCCTCGATCGGCGCAGGTGAGTCCGCCCAGGATCGTCCCCTCGCGGGCGGCGGGCGACCAGTGGCCCCCGGCCGCGGAGCCGCGGACGAGCGCGGTGATGGCTACGCTGCGCCGCTACGTCCGACCGACCGGGGGCAGGTGGCGCTGTGGCGAGCGAGGCATCCGAGACCGAGGCCAGGGACTTCGCGGCCGGGCTGCGGTCGTTGCTCGAGTGGCTGCACGTCACCGGGGAGGGCCGGCGCAACGAGGTCGTCGCGCTGGTGCAGGAGGCGCTCGGGCCGGCCGGTCTCCAGGAGTCGGTGGTCGCGCGGGAGCTGGCGGCCTTCGAGCACGTCAACCTGCAGACCGCGCTCGACGCCTGGACCGCGGCCGACGGGCGCTCGGTGGAGGTGCGCGGCGTCGTGCTCCCGCCGCACTTCGGGGGGATCGGCCTGCAGCAGCTGATGACCGGCGAGGGGCTGCCGCCGGTCCGGCTGAGCGCTCCCTCGGTGGTCGACCTGCCGAACGGCCCGGGGTCCACGCTCGCCTGCCTGCGCCTGGCCCTCGTGCTGGTCAGCGACGACACCGGCCGCTACCTGCTGCTGGTGCAGGGGCCCCGGGAGCACGAGGAGCCGACGCTGCGCGTCGAGGTCGCCGGGCTGCCGGTGCACCAGGCGCAGGGCGTCCTGGCCGAGCTCGACCGGCTGCGCCGCGAACTGAACGTCTACCGCGGCCGGCTGGTCGAGGTCACACCCGGGCCGATGGGCCAGGTCGTGCTGACCTTCCTCGACCCGCCGGACCTGCAGCGCGACGACGTCGTGCTGCCCGCCGCCGTCCTCGACCGGGTCGAGCGGCACTCCCTGGGCGTCGCCGGGCACCGCGTGGGCCTGCGGGCCGCGGGCCAGCACCTCAAACGCGGCCTGCTGCTCTACGGGCCGCCGGGCACCGGCAAGACGCACACCGTCCGCTACCTGCTCGGCCGGATGGACGACTACACCCGGCTGCTGCTCACCGGCCGCTCGCTCGGCGTGGTCGGCTCGGTCACCGAGCTGGCCCGCGACCTGCAGCCGGCCGTGGTGGTGCTCGAGGACGTCGACCTCGTCGCCATGGACCGCTCCTTCGGCCCCGGCGGCAGCCCCGTGCTCTTCGACCTGCTCGACGCCATGGACGGCGCGGCTCCCGACGCCGACCTGCTGTTCGTCCTGACCACCAACCGCGCCGACCTGCTCGAGCCGGCGCTCGCCGCCCGGCCCGGTCGCATCGACGTCGCGGTGGACGTCGACCTCCCGGACGCCGCCGCCCGCCGACGGCTGCTGGAGCTCTACGGCCGCGACGTGCCGCTGCGGCTGGCAGAGGACGACGTGGCGCGCGCCGTCGAGCGCACCGAGGGCGTGACCGCCTCGTTCCTCAAGGAGCTGCTGCGCCGCGCGGTCCTGGAGGCGCTGCACGAGCAGGACCCGGTGGTCGAGGTCACCGCCGCGCACGTCGACCGCGCGCTCGACGACCTGCTCGACTCCACCCAGCAGGTCACCCGCACGCTGCTCGGCGTGGGCGGCGGGCCGGAGGTCGCGGACGGCGACGTCGACGGCGACGGCTACAGCGCGGTGCCCGGCCCGGGGCCCGCGGTGGTGGTGACGGGCTCGTACTTCCCCTACCGCCCGCACTGACCGCGGCCAGGAGGCAGCGGGCGGAGCGACGTCAGCGGGACCGCCTGGCGGCCCTGCGCTCGGCCTTCAGGAGGGCCTTCCGGGCCCGGGTCTCGATCACCTCGCGGGTGTCCCGGCCGTCCCTGCGGCCGAGGAACGAGCGCAGCAGCCGCGCGAGCGCCAGTTCGGGTCCGGCGTGGTTGCCCGTCCCGCCCTGGGACTCCTCGCCGAGGAAGCCCGGGTCGGGGGCGTGCCAGGGATCCTGGCGGGGGTCGGGGCGGGGCATCGCAGTCCTCCCGGGATGGACGACGTCCGCGGTGGTCACCGCACACCGTCGTCATCGGCCGCCGGCTCGTCGACTCGAGGCGAGGACCCCCCGGGACGAGGAAGGCCCCGTCGGTACCCGTCTCCGGGCGGCCGGCGGGGCCTCGTGCGTCGCGGTCGGGGACCGGCGACCGTTGCTGCGTGTGTGCCCCCGGCAGGATTCGAACCTGCGCACCCGCCTCCGGAGGGCCATCGGGGAGCTCCGCTGACCTCGCTCTTCTCCGGCTATTGACGATCTGACCAGCAGGAATGCCGTTGGTAGGTGGTGGCCCTTGCAGGGCCCAGACGGACGTTCTGCGGACCTCCTGCGGACTCCCTGCGGACTGTCCGCCGGTCGACCACGGACGCTCGAGACCGAGGACGAACACCGTCCGGGCGCTGACGGTGGCGCAGGCGGTTGCCTGATCCCGGCAGGCGGTTGGCGTGCTCCACCACTCGCTGCTCGGTGGCGGAGGTGCGGTGAGTCAACGGCTCGGCTTGCTGAATGGGTCGCCGTTCGGGCTGTCCAGGACGCACTCCGCCTCGACCGTCCATCGCGGACCGTCGTCCTCACCTGACCGGTGGAACGCTGGCAGGGCGTCCCATGGGGAGCGCTCACGGCGGCGAAGCTAGCGACGTGACGATGGCAAGTGCTGGTGAGGTGAGCGAGGACGAGCAGCGCTGGGCGCAGGCCCTTGCGCTGCTCGACCGCCTGCCCACCGAGGCGGGGGAGCAGCGGCTGCGGCGCTGGCGCCGGCGGCGGATCTGGACACTGCTGGCGCTGCTCCTGGCTTCGGTCGCCGTCATCGTCATCGTGACGGTGCTGCTGGGCGGCGTCTCTTCGCCGGTGTCGGCGGTGCCGCGCTGGCAGCAGATCGCCGGCTTCAGCGTCGCGAGCGCCGGGCTGGTGCTCCAGCTGACCGGCGTGGTCGCCGCGGTGCGGAGCACCCGCCGGGTGCGCGCCTGGAACAGCCCACTGGCCGTGCTCACCGCTGGGCAGCGCAAGGAGCTGGCCGCCGCGGTCCGTGGGCGGCGATCGATCGCGCCTGACCGGTTGCCGCTGGCGCGGCTGCTGGCTGAGCAGTTGCTGGTGTCGCGCACCAGCGTGGTGGCCAACGCGGGCCTGGAGGTGCTGTTCATCGGGCAGTGGATCGCCGACCCGGCGACGTGGCGGGCGGTGATCGCCGTCGGCTACGGCGTGCTGCTGGCCATCGTGTGGCCGTTCCTGCGCCGGGATATCCGCGCGGCCCAGCGCTTCCTGCTCGCGCATCCGACGCCGGCAAGGTGAAGGCCGCCAGCGACCGGTGCACAGCCACTCGGCCGTCATCCGCGGACAGCAATCAACGGGGTGCTGGGGCCAGCCAGCTAGGGCCGAGTCATCCCCGACATGATTTGAGCCGTGTTGTTGACCTGCACCGACTAACTCAGGCGGGCCCCTGACCAGCGGATTTAGCGCTGGGTGTGATTGACGGTCATCGGGTGGAAGTACGTGTTCTGCGGACCGTCTGCGGACTCAGCGCGGACTGTCGGCGAGGTCGAAAGATCGCAGTCAGAAGCGACGCCGCCCCGAAGCCAGCCGAGGATGTCGGCCGCAGCGGGCCGCCGGACGGGCGCTGACGCGTCCTTAGCGGGATAGGCCTGCGACCCACCCTTCCCCCGGCCCGCTGCAGCCGGATGGAGCCGGTTGTGAGGCGCGGCCAGGAGTCTGTGGAAGGGCGTCACGGGTCCCAACAACACATCCCTGCCGCGGGGTGGTCGGGACAGGGCCGGTCGCCCGGCCCGCAAGGGTAACGAGGAGGTGGTCGCCGCGGCGATCCGCACCGTCTCCGCCCAAGCCGACGCCGAGCACGTGCACGCCCCGCTTGACGTCATCGCCGGCATGCTCGGCCGGCCATTCCCCGAGTTGAGACCATGCTCCCTGCGGCCGCCGATGCGCTGCTGGCGTTCACCGGCGTTGGTGACGAATCGGTGACGGCACGGTGACGCGAGCGCCCTAGCATGGTGGCGGTCCTACGGGCCCCGGGCGGCCCAGTCGCGGCATGTATCGACCCGCATAATGCTGTCGGCCCCGTTTCCGAGGGCCACAGTGTAGTGAGGGTGTTAATCGCCGCTTTATCGCTCAATGGACTTGAAACCACAGGCAACGTTGCAGACAGCACAATGGAGGCGCATCTACATGGCCAACGTAGCGGCCCTGTTGACCTCGGAGGCTAAGGCGCTGTGATCGACGGTATCGGAATTGATGAGGCGATACAGACGCTTCGAGCTCAACTGTCGTCCGCAGTACAAAGTAGCCAAGGGCAAGACTTGCGATTCCGGTTGGGACCGATTGAACTAGAGTTCACTGTAGTAGCAACTGACTCTGGAAAGGTTGGGGGCGGAATCAAGTTCTGGGTCGTCTCTGCAGAGGCAGAGGCCGCCCGAAGCCAACAACTGACACACATCGTCCGCCTCAAACTCGAACCTGTGCGCTCGAGTAGTGACGAACCGGTCCTGGCTGGAGACGAGCCTCAGGCGGTCCCCAATTAATGTAGGAAGGGCGCGTGCGACAGGCTGATGTGGTAGAGGTCCTCGGCGAGGTGGAAGCGAGCGACGGGTCGCGAAAACATACCTATGGAAGTGGCTACAGGATCAGCACCCATCTCATTCTCACCAGTGCCCACGTCTTAGCGCTCCCAGAGGAACGCGGGCACTACATCGTACGGGGCGGCGCCGGCAGTCGTAGCTCAAAGGCTAGTCCAATACTTCTGTCCCCAGAAGGCGCAGACATAGCCGTGCTCAAACTTGCCGATGGCCATGGGTGGGAGCCCATCGAAACCCCGCGCTTCGGCCTACTGGTCGACGACGAGGGGTTTGTGCCGTTCGAGATGATCGGATGGCCCCGCGGTGCTGAAATCCGCAATAGGCGCGACACCGTGCAACTGGCCGGACGGGTTTCTCTCGGCTCCAGCGTCAAGAGCGGCCTGCTCAAGCTGTTCCTCGACGGGCCTACCCCCGTATATGAGACTAGCTCTCAAGACCCATGGTTAGGGTTTTCGGGTGCTGCGGTGTTCTGCCGGTCCGTGCTGGTGGGTGTGGTCAAGCAGCATCACATTGCTCTCGGCATAGACCAGCTGGACGCGGAGCCCGTTGCCTCTCTTGAAGATGAGCCTGAGTTCACGGCGCTATTTGCGAACCAGGAGCGTCCTTCTGCATTCCTCCGGATACATGGGGACATCCCGGTCGAGGAGCGCGGGCCGTCGTTAGAGACCCGCCTGGCCCGAGCGGGAAGTGCATCTCTTACCAACTTCAGGTCACGCCAGACCCCCTTCGTTGGGAGGGGTCATGAGATCGGCCAGCTCCGGACCCTTCTGGAGGATCGGCGCTCTTTCGCCTGGCAGGTAGTGACGGGCGCCGGAGGAAGCGGGAAAAGTCGACTTGCGCTGGAATTATGTATCGCGGCACAGGAAGCCGGATGGCAAGCGGGTTTCCTCGTACCGGACAGAGCGTTCTCCTGGGAAAACTGGTATCCATCGAGGCCAACCCTCATCGTCATCGACGAGGTCGAATATAACGTTCAGGCTGCCAAGCTTGCCATTCGCGTTCTCTCCGAAAGGGAGGAGTATCTGCCGCAGCGAGTTCGGGTTCTCTTGCTCGGAAGGGAGCGCGCTACTCGAGTGGAGAGCATACTCGGGGTCGAACCGTCTGTCTGGGAGACCTTCTTCGTCGAGACACAACCGTACGACCCAATAGCGCTCGCTCCCCTGGTGCGCGAGGATGCCGAAATTCTAGCCGCGTCGGTGCCAGGCGTGGAAAAGCTGATTCAGCTGCCCAGCGATCCCAGTGTAGGACTACCTCTTTATACGGTCCTGGCTGCTATTGCAGGGGCAAGTCTCGGTCGATGGGACGCCACTCTCGCGACCCGGTACATACTAAACCGCAACAGGATTAGCTACTGGAAGGACATGAAGGACAGCGATGAGCTGGCGCTGGCGTATGCATGTATAAGCAGGGATCCGACGGCACGCTTGGCCGCCGAAGGGGTAATTGCGGACGTCGGGTGGGATGAACTTGTTCGACGCAATCATAAATGGACTGGAACCGACGGGGTGGGGCTCACCTCGCTGGAGCCTGGGCCTGTTGCGGAGTTGTACGTACTCGACCTGATGGCGCGCGCTAACACGCCTGCAGGCACAGACGACACTGGGCATCGCGCAGCGAGCGTGGCATTCGCGCTCAATTCGTTCGCAAATGAGTTCGTGCTTCGCTCTTTTGTGCATTATCCCGCGCACCCCGGCCTTCCCCGCCTTCTAGCTGCCATGGTGGCAGAATTCGACCGTAGCTTTCCGCAGGTTTGGAGCTGGGGTGGAGCAATACTCCACGATTCTGCGGCCGACTATGCCGCGGAAGGTGACATTACGTTGGCGCTCGCGGAGTTGGATGCCATGTGTCTGCTCCGGGAGAGAGGAGAGTTCGCCTCGTTAATGTCGAGTCCCGCGCAGGTGGCTTTCACCGTACTAACCGTATCCGCGGAGAATGAATACTGGCACAATGCTGATCTGTCGCTCGATCGGCTTGATCTTATCGCGTCGTCCTGGCCGGGGGACGCGCAATACGTGGGGCGCGGCTACAGCAACTACGTGATCCTTGCGTCGAAGGCCGGGGGGCAGGAGGCGCGGGTGCTTGACGGGTACAAGCGGTTGATGAAGAAGCTGTACGATTTAGGGTCTGTCCTGGCGCCGTACGCTGCAGATGCGCTCCAAAATGCCGTTAGCGCTGAGGAAAGCTGCGAGAAGGCTCTGCAACTACTGCGCGACGTCCTCGGACGGCCCGAACTGCTAATCGACAACGATGGGCAAATTGAAGTACTGCCCGGCAGTGATCGGCAGATTGCATACGGCCTATTCGGCGCAGCGTTCAATGTCGCCAATCGGGCAGGTCGAGAAGGACGGCCTCAGTGCGGACTCGAAGCTCTCAATATTCTTAACGAGCTCGGCGAGCATGTGGCTACTGATGACCCTGACTGGGTCGTAGATCGCATGGGGTCGGCGTTGATGTCCATAGGAGTGTCCGTCAAGGACGCAGCGGAGGATGATGCTCGGAGAGTCCTCTCGGTGTTGGCCGACTATTACGCTAGGTCGCGTTCAGGCAGCAGCCCCGAATTGCGCATGAAGGTATTCGTTGCTCTATCAAACTATATCTACAGTACTGAGTTGGCAGGTTCGGCGCTCGCCGCGTTGAATCTTCTATGCGGGCTTCAAGGAACGTTCGAGAGCACTTGGAACGCCGCAGAAGTATGCCTCTTACGAGGCGCTAGAGTGGTTAGTCTTGGCGCCGATGTGGATGAAGTGAGAGAACTTCTTGCCCGCACAGTTCCGGCGTCTCTGCGTGAGGATTTGGTTATAACTGGGCCGGATGAGCATGCCAAGTACCGCGACGAAATCTTCGCGCTAAGGCAATAGGAGAACGCTAGGGGCGCCACCTCAGGTCGCGGTCGCGCTTCGTCGGGCGGCCGTGGGGGCCACGATGGCAGGCGGCCCAAAATTGAGCAGACCGTCGAGACCGCACCATCAGACGATGTCTCTTGGCCGACATCGGCGGACACTTGCACCGCAACTGTCGAGGCTCCTCGGGCGCGTGTCGTCGGCCGCCTTTGTGCAGGCCTGCAACCGCCGGACCAGCGCTCCGTGCGACTGGGGGATCCACGGAGCGGGGTCCCCGCCCCTACGGCTGGGATCCCGCAACCCCGCTAGGCCACCAGCAGTCACAAGTGCTTGTCGCACATGGCCGCGAGTCCGAGTAGGCATAATCGCGAAGCCAATAGCTTTCAACGCTAATCATCCGCTTCTGCGTATTTACTGCTGAGCGGCACACATGCTGCCGATACCGTCAGCTGAACTTGGCTGAGCAGGACCATGTTGTCAGAGAACTGTGGTCCGGAACGGCTCTCAAGAGCCGCCATGTTGTGCTTGCGCTCTGTGCTGCCTGCCACTGCGCTGGGTGTGGCTGCCCTTCGGAGTAGGGCTCGGCGTCGGCCTCCGATTCGCTGGCCGTGGGCGGCCGCCGGGGCACTAGGGCGTGTCTGACGGATCTTGCCGGTTGGAGTCGGCAGGCTCCAGGCGATGCGACAGCATCGATGCGTGGTCTCCGATGAGGCGTGGGCGTGGATGGAGCCGCTGCTGCCCTCCTCGATCGGACGCCGGGGCGGGCGGTGGCGCGATCACCGCCAGGTGATCGAGGCGATCGCCTGGAAGTACCGCACCGGCTCGCCCTGGCGGGAACTGCCCGAGTCCTTCGGGCCCTGGCAGACCGTCTACGAGCGGCTGACCCGCTGGAGCACCGACGGCACCTGGGCCAGGCTGCTGGCCCGCGCCCAAGCCGACGCCGACGCCGCCGGTGAGCTGGACTGGCTCATCGCCGCGGACTCCACCCTGGTGCGGGTGCACCAGCACGGAGCCAGCGCCCGGCGGATCGGCGGTAACGCCGCCACCGCCCGCGGGCAGGCCGACGACGACCAGGAGGGCGGCCGGCGCCCGGCCGGATGAGCCAGCCGACGCCGGTGCCATCGACGATCGGCTGATCGGCGAGCCGGGCGATCACGCCATCGGCCGCTCCCGGGGCGGGCTGACCACCAAGCTGCACGCGCTCACCGATGGCCGCGGACGGGCCCTGGTGGTGCTGCTGAGCGCCGGCAACGTCCACGACACCACCATGTTCGCCGCCTTGCTGGCCGCGCTGCGGGTCGCCCGGTCCGGTCCCGGCCGACCGCGGACCTGCCCGGACTACCTGGTCGCCGACAAGGGCTACAGCTCCCGGGCCAACCGGGCGCTGCTACGCCGCCGCGGCATCGCCCACACCATTCCCGAACCGCGCGACCAGCAGGCCAATCGGCGCCCAAGGGCTCCGCCGGAGGACGCCCGGTCGGCTTCGACGCCGGCCGCTACGCCCGCCGCAACGTCGTCGAACGCGGCTTCTGCCAGCTCAGACAGTGGCGCGGGTTGGCCACCCGATACGACAAGCACGCCCGCAACTACGTCGGCGCTCTCAACCTCGCCGCGCTACTGACCTGGCTCCCATGATCCGACAGACACTCTCTAGAGCCCGCAGCCGCTTCACTCGGCACTGGAGACACCCACGAATCCGACTTCAGTGCAGGTCCGGAGCTCCGGTCCGGTGTGCTCGCCGCCGGTAGACCTGCAGAACGGGCTCCACTGCTCGAGCTAGACCGGGCGGTCGCAGTCGTAGATGCGTCCGTCTCGTAGCTGCCCGGCCACTTCGCTGAGCAGCCTCGGGCCAGTCACGGCGGCTCGAGGCGATGGGGACGCGGACCTCGACGCGTCGCTCGACGACCTCGACTGCCGAGCGGCCGTAGGCGGCGGCTCGGGTTTGCTCCCAGGCATAGTGCCGGCAGGTGGCCAAGTACCACATGGGGATCGGCCTTCAGCCTGCTTGGGAGGTCCGCCCACCACCCACACATCGGGTCGGCGGCTCGGCGGTGCGGTCCGTCCCGATCGCCGCTAACTGCCCGTGGCCTGGTCCCCCCGACGGGGCGCGTTCGGCCTGCTGACGCCGTTGGCGCTCGCGTGCGGATAGCCAGGCTCGGTCCTCGGGCCGGTGGCCGGTCCCTCTGCCCTGCACGCTGCCGACGGGCCTCCGGTAACCCGTCACAACGAGTTCCGGGACGCCGAATGCATGAGGTGTGTCCCTCTTGATTTTGGGCTTCTCCAGTGAGGGGACTCGACGTCGGGTCAGGTCCTGGGCGCCGCGTCGATCCACGGGCCCTCTGCGCCCGGTGTCGTCCGACCGGACCCGCTCGGAGTCCTCGCCCACGGTGCGCCTCCGCCCAGGCGTCGACGGCCTGCAGCGCGGCGGGCCACTCGGGCCGGTGCATTGCGCAGGTGCCGTCGCCGCCGCCGGCCGCTCAGCGTGCTGGCTGGAGCGGTCGTTGACCCGGTCGACGGCGACTGCCTCGTCGGCGGCGAGCTCGATGAGGCGGATGACCGCGTCGAGGTAGCGCAGTTCCGGGTCCCCAGGCTGGCCGGACTCGTCGGCGAGTTCGGCGCGCATCTGCGCGGCCGCGGCGCGGGTACGGGCGACGTCGTCGGTCACGGCTGGCCTTCGGCGAGCGATGCAGCTGAGGGCGCGACGTTAGGTGTCGACGGCTCCTACGGTGCGCCCGCCTGTTCGACGAGGAAGGACGATCACCGTGGACATGACCATGATCAGCGAGCTGTTCAGCGGCACCAGCAGGACGTGGATCGCGCCGGGGGAGCGGCGCTGGGCGCCTGAGGGTTTCGAGGACCTGACCCACGCGGTGCGCGAGGGGGACAGTGTGGCCCGGTGCGGCCAGCAGCTGTCGCTCGTGCCGGACGGGACGCTCTTCCCGCTGCCGCAGGTGAGCAGCGCCGGCGTCTGCCCGGCGTGCGCGAAGCTCGCGCGCTGATCCTGTCGCGCCCTGGGCGGTCACTGCTAGCCGTCCAGGGCGCGGCGCAGCGGCTGGGCGTGCGCGCGGTAGACGACAGCGGTCGTGGTGGCGCCCTGCTCGTCGTGGTCGCGGGCCATGTCGTCCCACTGGCCGGCGAGCCGCCTCACCTGCTGCAGGGCGGCATCGGCTTCGTCCCGCTGGCCGCGGATCCGCGCTAGCTCGGCCCATAGGCGGTCGTGTTTCCGCTTGAAGGTCGGCTGCCAGGCCGTGAGGGGACCGGTGACGAGCTGCTCAGCCTGCTCCGGCCAGTCCCACACCGCCGCCCAGTGCCCGGAGTCGTAGTGCTCGATCATGGCGCGCAGCCAGCCGCGGACGCCGTCGACGAACTCCTCACGTCCGTGCTCATCCGCCGGTGCGGTCACGCCAGGCGAGGTCTGGGGTGAAGTCCCGTCGACGATGGCCCGGTCCGCGGGCGACGAGTGCGGATGCAGGATCACCGCCTGGATCCCGAGGGCACTGGAGACGGACCGGAGGACCGCTGCAGCTCACCTCTTGAGGTGCGGTCATCCACAGGCGCTGGCGCGTCCACAGTCTTTACCGTTACGGCCGACACAACGCCTTCTCACGCTAGACGGGTCCTGCGGACAGGACCCGAGCGGGACGAGGGCAAATGGCGAGCATCGCGAAGCGAGCCGACGGACAGTGGCGGGCGCGGTACCGCGATGCCACCGGACGCGAGCACGCTCGGCACTTCCGCCGCAAGGTCGACGCACAGCGGTGGCTGGACGGCGTCACGACTGCCATCGAGACGGGCGCCTACGTCGATCCGCGGGCCGGGCGCATCACGGTGGACGAGTGGGCGGGCCGGTGGCTGCACAGCCAGGCGCATCTCAAGCCCACGACGCTGGCTCGCTACCGCGGCATCCTGCACGGGCACCTCTTGCCCAAGTGGGCAGACCGGCAGCTGGCGACGCTCTCCCACGCGGAGATCCAGACCTGGGTGGCGGACCAGCGATCGGCTGGCATGGCGGCGGCCACGGTGCGCAAGCACTTCCGGGTCCTCAGCCTCGTCCTCGACCTGGCTGTCCGTGACGGCCGGCTGAGCCGCAACCCCTGCACCGGGGTGAACCTCCCACGTGCCGAGCAGGTCCGTCGCCGCTACCTGACCCACCGTCAGGTCCACCTACTCGCTGCCGAGACGGCTCGGCCCAAGGCGGGGACGCGACTGCCGTACCGCGAGCGAGAGGTCATGGACTCCTACCGGCTGGTCGTCCTCGTCCTGGCCTACTGCGGTCTGCGCTGGGGAGAGCTCGCCGCGCTGAAGGTGAGCCGCATCTATCTCACGCGGCGCCGGCTCGAGGTCGTCGAGTCGGTCGTCGAGGTCAACGGCGCGCTCGTCTGGGGGGTGCCCAAGGGCTACGAGCGCCGTTCCGTGCCCGTACCGGCCTTTCTGCTGGAGGAACTCCGGAGGCATCTCGACGGCCGCGGTCCGGACGACCTGTTGTTCACCGGCCTCCGCGGTGGAGGAGTGCTCCGCAACCGGATCTTCCGGCGCGCTGGCTTCGACCGCGCTGCTGCGGCCGTGGGACTCGACGGCTTGGTGCCGCACGAGCTGCGGCACACCGCCGCCAGCCTCGCCGTCTCCTCCGGGGCGAACGTCAAGGCCGTCCAGCGGATGCTCGGGCATGCCTCGGCCGCGCTGACGCTCGACACCTACGCCGACCTGTTCGACGACGACCTCGACGCCGTGGCCGACCGGCTGGACGACGCCGCCCGGCACGTCCGCGGCGGTCTTGCGGACTTTTTGCGGACTAGGGACCAGAACGGCCCGGACGCAGGACCGTCCGGGCCGTAGCTATGAGCCGCTGACCTGCGGTTTTATGGTGCCCCCGGCAGGATTCGAACCTGCGCACCCGCCTCCGGAGGGCGGTGCTCTATCCCCTGAGCTACGGGGGCTCGGGGCAGGAGTGAAGTTACCAGCCGTCCCCGGCCGGCCCGACGCCGGGAGTCAGGGCGCCGGCAGCGGCGTCCCACCCCGCGCGGTGAGCATGTCGACCATCGTCGTCACCTCGGCGCTCTGCGTGTCGGCGATGGACCGGGCCAGCCTCCGCACGGCGGGCTCGGCGGCGTTCTCCGCCGCGTACTGCGCCATGTCGAAGCCGCCCTGGTGGTGACGGGTCATCAGCCGCAGGAACTCGACGTCGAAGGCGGTCCCGGCCAGGGACCGCAGCTCCGCCAGCTCCGCCTCGGTGGCCATCCCGGGCATCACCGCGCCGTCGGTCCCCGACGTGCCGTGACCGGCGTGCCCCCCGCCCATCCAGGCCATGTGGTCGCCGCCGGAGCGCGACAGCCCCCACAGCGACAGCCAGCCCTCCATCCGGCCGGCCTGGTTGGTCTGCGTGCTGGAGATGTCGAAGGCCAGCCGGCGGACCTCGGGGTCGGTGCTGCGCTCGAGCGCCAGGTTGGCCATCTCGACGCCCTGCCGGTGGTGCACCGCCATGTCCCGGGAGAAGCCGGCGTCGACCGAGTCGGCCGTCGGCGTCTCCTCCTGGCCGATGCCCAGACCCACCGCCAGCGCCCCGCCGAGGGCCACCAGCGCGACGGCGATGACGGCCAGCAGCACGGCGCGCAGGCCGCGGCCGCGCGGACCCGGGGCCGGGGCGTCCTGGTCCGGGTCGACGGCGGTGGCGGTCATCGCGGCCTCACTCCGTGCTGGTCCCGTCGGCCGCCGCGGTCGGCGTGGTCGGGGCGTCGGTGGTCATGGCGTCGGTGCCGCGGCTGCTCTCGCCGGTGACGAGCGGGTCGGCGACGAAGTCGGGGTTCTCGCAGCTCGCGCCGATCTCCGGATAGGCGTTCTCGACCTCGCCGTTGAAGGTGAGGAAGTCGGCGAACTGCTCGATCCGGGGGTCGTCGGCCGAGTCCACCTTCAGCTGGTGGTTCCACGACTGCACGCTCACCGCGGCGTCGAGGCCGGCGTAGGGCGACAGCAGCCGGCCGGAGACGCCGTCGACCAGCTCCTCGAGCCGCGTGACGTCGTCGTCGGCGAGCTGCTCCGGGTCGTAGGCGATCCAGACGGCGCCGTGCTCGAGGGAGTGCACGGCGTTCTCGTGCCGGATGTCGGCGTCGTAGACGGTGCCGGTGCAGTCGGCCCACTCGCCGTCGTGCGGCCCGCCGACCGGCGGCGACTGCTCGTACTGCACAGGGGTGGTCACGTGCTCCTGACCGGCGGCGTAGTCGAAGCTCTCGATGCCGGCGATCTCGTCGATCGAGTCGATGCGCGCCTCGTCGGCCTCGCGCACCTGCAGCACGGCGTAGGTGATCGCCGCGGCGGCGAAGACCACGACGGCGACCGCGGCGGCGATCAGGCCCCACGGCCGCTGCTGGGTGACCACCTGCGTCGGCGGCCGGGTGCGCCCGCGCCCGCCGGTGCCACGGTTCGGCGTCCTGCCCGTCGAGGCGGGGCGCGCGCCGGAGCCGCCCCTGCCCGTTCCGCCGCCGGAGCGGGTCGCCCCGCCTCCGGCGCGGCCGGAATCGGGCTTGCGGTCCTTGGCCACGTGCTCTCCTCGGTGATCGTCGAGTGGTGCGTCCGCCGGTCGTGGCGCAGCATGGGTGCGCGCCGGCTCGGCAGGCCTCACGCCCGCCCTCGCCCGCGAGTCTAGGTCGGGTTCCTGTGCCTGCCCCGGCACCGTGGGTACGGCGCGGAACCGGGTCGCGCCCGCTGCGTACGCTTCCCGGGTGACACCGGAGCAGTTGCGCGACCTCGTCCGGACCGTCGTCGCGGCGGTGGTCGAGCGCGGCACGCTCGCCGTCGCCGTCCCCGACGACGTCGTCGTCGAGCGCCCCAAGAACCCCGACCACGGCGACTACGCCACCAACGTGGCCCTCCGGCTGGCCAAGCCGGCCGGCCGCCCGCCGCGTGAGGTGGCCGAGATCGTCGCCGGGGAGCTGCGCACCCGCCCGGGCATCGGGCGGGTCGACGTCGCCGGCCCGGGTTTCCTCAACCTCACCCTGACACAGGGCGCCCTGGGCCGGATCGCGGTCGACGCGGTCACCGCCGGCCCCGCCTACGGCTCCACCGACGCGCTGGCCGGGCAGCGGCTCAACCTCGAGTTCGTGTCGGCCAACCCGACCGGCCCGGTGCACATCGGCGGAAGCCGGTGGGCCGCCGTCGGCGACGCGATCGGCCGGCTGCTCGAGACCAGCGCCGCCGACGTGACGCGCGAGTACTACATCAACGACGCCGGCGCGCAGATCGACCGGTTCGCGCGGAGCCTGCAGGCCGCCGCGGCCGGCCGGCCCGTCCCCGAGGACGGCTACGGCGGCACCTACATCGCCGACATCGCCTCCCAGGTCATCGCCCTCGAGCCGGACCTGCTCGGCCGGGACGAGCAGGAGCAGGTGCGGGTCTTCCGGACGCGAGGCGTCGCGCTGATGCTCGACGAGATCCGCCGGTCGATGGAGGAGTTCGGCGTCGACTTCGACGTCTGGTTCAGCGAGCAGTCCCTCTACGACACCGGCGCGGTGGAGAAGGCGATCGCCCGGCTCCGGGACCAGGGGCACGTCTACGAAGCCGACGGCGCCGTCTGGCTGCGGACGACGGACTTCGGCGACGACAAGGACCGCGTGCTGGTCAAGGCCGACGGCGAGACGACCTACTTCGCGTCCGACTGCGCCTACTACCTGGACAAGCGGTCTCGCGGCTACGACCGGGTCGTGATCATGCTGGGCGCCGACCACTCCGGGTACGTCGGCCGGTACAAGGCGCTCGTGGCGGCCACCGGCGACGACCCGGACGAGCACCTGGAGATCCTCATCGGCCAGCTGGTCAACCTGCTGCAGGGCGGGGAACCGGTCCGGATGAGCAAGCGGGCGGGCACGATCGTGCTGCTGTCCGACCTCGTCGACGCCGTCGGTGTCGACGCCGCCCGGTACGCGCTGGCGCGGGCGTCGGTCGACCAGCAGATCGACATCGACATCGACTTGTGGACGCGGAAGACCAACGACAACCCGGTCTTCTACGTGCAGTACGCGCACGCCCGCATCTCCTCGGTGCTGCGCAACGCCGCCGACCTCGGCATCGCGCTCGGGGAGGCGGGGGAGGTCGACGTCGCCCTGCTGACCCACGAGCGGGAGAACGACCTGCTGCGCGCGATCGGCGAGTTCCCGCGGGTGCTGACCTCGGCCGCGGAGCTGCGGGCGCCGCACCGGGTGGCCCGCTACCTGGAGGGGCTGGCCGGCACCTACCACCGCTTCTACGACGTCTGCCGGGTGCTGCCCCGCGGCGACGAGGAGCCCGGGCCGCTCACGACCGCGCGGCTGTGGCTGTGCGCCGCCACCGCGGTGGTGCTGCGCAACGGCCTCGGCGTGCTCGGGGTCTCCGCCCCGGAGCGGATGTGAGGGCGCACCCGGCGGGGCCGCTGCACGGCGCCATGGCCCCGCCGCCCTCGGCCGGCACGCCGCCGGAGGACCTCGGCGCCCTCGACGAGCAGATCTGGCCGCGCTCGGCCCGCCGGGTCGACGGCGAGCTGCACCTGGGCGGCCGGCCGGTCACCGAGCTGGCCCGCGCGCACGGCACCCCGCTGTTCGTCCTCGACGAGGGCGACTTCCGCGGCCGTGCCGCCGACTTCGCCACCGCCTTCGACGGCGCCGACGTCCACTACGCCTCCAAGGCGTTCCTCTGCGGCCAGGTGGCCCGGTGGCTCGCCGACGACGGCCTGCACCTGGACGCCTGCAGCGGCAACGAGATGGCCGTGGCACTGGCCGCCGGCTTCCCCGCCGAGCGGATCGCGCTGCACGGCAACAACAAGTCCCTGGTCGAGCTGCAGCTGGCCGTCGACGCCGGCATCGGGCACGTCGTCCTCGACTCCTTCGACGAGATCGACCGGCTGGTGCCCATGGCGGCGGCGCGGGTGGCCGCCGGGGGAACGCCGGTCCCGGTGCTGGTGCGCACCACCGTCGGCATCGAGGCGCACACCCACGAGTTCATCGCCACCGCGCACGAGGACCAGAAGTTCGGGTTCTCGCTGGCCACCGGCGACGCGCTGACCGCCGCCGTCCGGGTCATCCGGGAGCCGGCGCTGCACCTGACCGGGCTGCACAGCCACATCGGCTCGCAGATCTTCGACACCGCGGGCTTCGAGGCCGCCGCGCACCGCGTGGTGGGGCTGATGGGCCAGGTGCACCAGGCCACCGGCGAGGTGCTCGAGGAGCTCAACCTGGGCGGCGGCTTCGGCATCGCCTACCTGCCCGACGACGACCCGGTCACCCCCGGCGACGTCGCCCGCCGGCTGCGCACCGTGGTCGCCGCCGAGTGCGCCGCGCTGGACCTGCCGGTGCCCCGGCTGGCGGTCGAGCCGGGCCGGGCCATCGCCGGCCCGGGCACCGTGACGCTGTACGAGATCGGCACCATCAAGCCGGTGCGGCTGGGCAGCGGCAGCCACGGCGCGCCGCCGGTGCGCAACTACGTCTCGGTCGACGGCGGGATGAGCGACAACATCCGCACCGCTCTCTACGACGCCGACTACACCTGCGTGCTGGCCAACCGCACCTCCGACGCCCCGCCGGCGCTGTGCCGCGTCGTCGGCAAGCACTGCGAGAGCGGCGACGTGCTGGTCCGCGACCTGTGGCTGCCCTCCGACGTGCGGGCCGGCGACCTGCTCGCCGTCGCCGCCACCGGCGCCTACTGCTGGTCGATGGCCAGCAACTACAACTACCTGCTCAAGCCGCCCGTGGTCGCCGTCCGGGACGGCGTCGCCACCGAGATCGTCCGGCGGCAGACACTGGCCGACGTGTTCGCCCTCGACGCCGTCCTCGCGAACCGACCCGCGCCGTCGCCGGCGGTCGACCAGCCCGCGCCCGAGCACCCGGTGGGAGCCCAGTCGTGACGCCCCTGAAGGTCGCCCTGCTCGGCTGCGGCACGGTCGGCGGCGCGGTGCTGCGCCTGGTCGGCGAGCAGGCCGCCGACCTCACCGCCCGCGTCGGCCGCCCGGTGGAGGTCGCCGGGGTCGCCGTCCGCCGTCCCGACCGGCACCCCGACGTGCCCGCCGGGCTGCTCACCACCGACGCGCACGGCCTGGTCACCCGCGACGACGTCGACCTCGTCGTCGAGGTCATCGGCGGGATCGAGCCGGCCCGCTCGCTGATCCAGGCCTCGATCGAGTCCGGCAAGTCGGTGGTCAGCGCGAACAAGGCGCTGCTCGCCGAGGACGGCGTCGCGCTGCACGCCGCGGCGGCCAAGGCCGGCGTGGACCTGTACTACGAGGCGGCGGTGGCCGGGGCGATCCCGCTGCTGCGCCCGCTGCGCGAGTCGCTGGCCGGCGACCAGATCCGCCGGGTCGTGGGCATCGTCAACGGCACCACCAACTACATCCTCTCGCGCATGGCCGAGACCGGCGCCGGGTTCACCGAGGCGCTGGCCGAGGCCACCGAGCTCGGCTACGCCGAGGCCGACCCGACCGCCGACGTCGACGGGTTCGACGCCGCCGCCAAGGGCGCGATCCTCGCCTCGCTGGCCTTCCACACCGCGGTCACCGCCTCCGACGTGCACCGCGAGGGCATCTCCGCGGTCACCGCGACCGACGTCGCCCGCGCCGCCGAGATCGGCTGCACGGTGAAGCTGCTGGCGATCTGCGAGCGCGTCGCGGGGCCCGACGGGGACTCGGTCGCCGTCCGCGTGCACCCGGCGATGATCCCGACCACCCACCCGCTGGCCGCCGTCGGCGGGGCGTTCAACGCCGTCTTCGTCGAGGCCGAGGCCGCCGGGCAGCTGATGTTCTACGGGCAGGGCGCGGGGGGCGAGCCCACCGCCAGTGCCGTCCTCGGCGACCTCGTCGCCGTCGCCCGCAACCGGGTGGCCGGGGCCGCCGGCGCCGGCCCCACCGCCTACGCCGAGCTGCCGACCCGGCCGATCGCCGAGACGCCGACCCGCTACCACGTCAGCCTCGACGTCGCCGACGTGCCCGGCGTGCTGGCGACCGTGGCGACCGAGTTCGCCCGGCACGAGGTGAGCATCGCCACCGTCCGCCAGGACGGCCACGGCGACGCGGCCACGCTGGTCATCGTCACGCACAGCGCACCGGACGCGGCGCTGTCGGCCACGATCGCCGCGCTGCGGGAGGTGCCCGCGGTCCGCGGGGTGACCAGCGTGCTCAGGGTGGAGGGGTTGTCATGACGGGGACGCTGCCGGGTGCCGTCTCGCCGGCCTGGCCCGGCCTGATCGAGGCCTACCGGTCCCGGCTGCCGGTGAGCCCGGCGACGCCGGTCGTCACCCTGCACGAGGGCGCCACCCCGCTGGTCCCGGCGCCCGAGCTGTCGCGGCGCACCGGTTGCGAGGTGTTCCTCAAGGTCGAGGGCGCCAACCCGACCGGGTCGTTCAAGGACCGCGGGATGACCATGGCCATCACCAAGGCCCGGGAGGAGGGGGCGCAGGCGGTCATCTGCGCCTCCACCGGCAACACCAGCGCCAGTGCCGCCGCCTACGCCGCGCGCGCCGGGATGGTCTGCGCCGTCCTCGTGCCGCAGGGGAAGATCGCGCTCGGCAAGCTGGCCCAGGCCCTGGTGCACGGCGCCAAGCTGCTGCAGGTCGACGGCAACTTCGACGACTGCCTCGCGCTGGCCAGCAAGCTCGCGATCGACTACCCGGTCAGCCTGGTCAACAGCGTCAACCAGTTCCGCATCGAGGGGCAGAAGACCGCCTCGTTCGAGATCGTCGACGTGCTCGGCGATGCCCCCGACGTGCACTGCCTGCCGGTCGGCAACGCCGGCAACATCACCGCCTACTGGCAGGGCTACCGCGAGTACGCCGACGACGGCCCGGCCACCAGGCGCCCGCGGATGTGGGGGTTCCAGGCCGCCGGTGCCGCGCCGATCGTCACCGGCCGGGTCGTCGAGCAGCCGACCACCATCGCGACCGCGATCCGGATCGGGAACCCGGCGTCGTGGACCAAGGCGCTGGCCGCCCGCGACGAGTCCGGCGGGCGCATCGACGCGGTCACCGACCGCGAGATCCTCGCCGCCTACCGGTTGCTGGCCCGCACCGAGGCGGTCTTCGTCGAGCCGGCCTCGGCCGCCTCGGTGGCCGGGCTGCTCAAGGTGGCCGCGGCCGGCGACCTCGAGCCCGGGCAACGCGTCGTGTGCACGGTGACCGGCAACGGGCTCAAGGACCCCGACTGGGCCATCTCCGGAGCGCCCGCGCCGGTGACCGTGCCGGTCGACGCCGCCGCGGCCGCCGCGCAGCTCGGTCTGTGAGCAGCCCCGCCGTCCGGGTGCGGGTCCCCGCCACCAGCGCGAACCTGGGCCCCGCCTTCGACTGCGCCGGCCTCGCGCTGACGCTGCACGACGTCGTCGAGTTCGCCGTCGCGGACGCCGGGCTGTCGGTGGAGGTCGCCGGCGTCGGGGCGGAGGAGCTGCCCGCCGACGAGCGGCACCTGGTCGTCCGGTCCTTCCGCGCCGCGTGCGACCTGCTCGGCTGGTCGCCGCCGGGCCTGCGGGTGCGCGCGGTCAACGCCATCCCGCAGGGCCGGGGGATGGGCTCGTCGGCGGCGGCGGTCGTCGCCGGGGTGGTCGGCGCGTTCGAGCTGTGCCCCGACGTCGACGTCCGCGACGACGGCGCGGTGCTGCGGCTGGTGTCGGACCTGGAGGGTCACCCCGACAACGTCGCCGCCTGCCTGCTCGGCGGGGCGACGCTGTCCTGGACCACGTCGGCCGGGGCGCGGGCCGACCGGCTGCCGGTCAGCGCCGAGGTGGCGCCGGTGGTGCTCGTCCCCGAGGGCACGCTCGCGACGCACACCGCGCGCACGCTGCTGCCCGCCGCGGTGCCGCACTGCGACGCCGCGTACAACGCCGCCCGCGCGGCGCTGCTGGTGCACGCGCTCATCGCCGAGCCGGGGATGCTGCTCGAGGCGACCGACGACCGGCTGCACCAGCGGCAGCGCGCGGCCGCGATGCCCGGCACGCTCGCGCTGGTCGACCGGCTGCGCGCCGCCGGCCACGCGGCGGTCGTGTCGGGTGCGGGCCCGAGCGTGCTGGTGCTCGGGCGGCACCGGGCCGGCGACGACCGGGCCGATCCAGCGTCGGCCGGCCACGTGCGCGAGGTGATCTCGCTCACCCCGGAGGGGTGGCGCGTGTACCCCCTGGAGGTGGACCACGGTGGCGCACGAGTGTCGGCCGTGACGCCTGGGGTATCGTCTTCGTAACGAGGAACACTCCGCCTGACAGCGGTGTTGTCCCGACCGTGGGGCGAGCCTAGGCTTCCTGGCGTAGCCGCCCTCGGGCGAGCCTCGCGCGGAACGTTGCAGACGACCTTCCTGTCGACGCTGATCCCGCTCCGCACCCATCAGATCCGCCGCTCCCTCCTGTCCCGAACCCGTCGGGACCGGGGCCGGCGCCGGGTCACCCCCTGTGCCGGTAGGCGCAGGTCACAGCAGGGAAGGACCTGTACGTGAGCGAAACCACCGACCTCGCGACCGTCGGCGCCCCCGAGGGCGTCGCCACGGGCGAGGCACCTGCCGCTCCTGGCTCGGCGGGCCGGACCCGCCGCCGCGGCAGCGGGCTGGCCGGGATGCTGCTCCCCGAGCTCCAGCGACTGGCCGCCGAGCTGGGCATCTCCGGTGTCGGCCGCATGCGCAAGGGCGACCTCGTCGCCGCCATCTCCGCCCGTCAGGTCGACAGCGCGCCGGGCGCCGTCCCGGCGCCCAGCGCCCCGGCCGACGAGGCCGGCTCCGCCTCCGGCGCCCCCGCGACGCGTGGCGTCGCCGCGACCGCCCCGCCGGTCGAGGCCCCCGTCAGCGGCGGCGCGAACGGCGGCCCGCTGACCGGGACCGCCGCCCCGGCCGCCGAGGGCGCCCCGCGCCGCCGCCGGGCGGCCAGCCGCCCCGCCGGCACGCCGACCGCCCCGGCCGCCGGCCCCGTCACCGACGCCGCCCCCGCCGAGGCCGCTCCCGCCGAGGCCGCGCCGGTCGCCGACGCCCCGACCGCCCCGCCGGCAGAGCGCACCGAGCGCACCGACGGCGAGCGGACCGACGGCGAGCGTCCCGAGCGCGGCGAGGGCGAGCGCCCGGCCCGCAACCGGGACCGCAACCGCAACCGCGAGGGTCGCGACACCACCCGCGAGGGTCGCGACACCACCCGCGAGGGCCGCGACACCGCCCGCGAGGGCCGCGACACCGCCCGCGACGGCGAGCGCACCGGCCGTGACGGCGAGCGTGCCGAGCGCTCCGGCCGTGACGGGCAGCGGGACGGCCAGCGCGACGGCCAGCGCGACGGCCAGCGCGACGGCAACCGCGGTCCCGACCGCGGTGACCGCGCCGAGCGCAGCGGCCGCCCGGACAACCGCACCGACCGGGCCGCCGACGGCCGCGCCGACGGCCGCAACGACGAGGACGACGACGACTTCGAGGGCGGCCGCGGCCGCCGCGGGCGCCGCTACCGCGACCGCAACCGCCGCAACGGGCGCGACCGGTTCGAGCAGCAGGGCGAGCCGACCGTCAGCGAGGACGACGTCCTCCTGCCGGTCGCGGGCATCCTCGACGTGCTCGAGAACTACGCGTTCGTGCGGACGTCGGGCTACCTGACCGGCCCGAACGACGTCTACGTGTCCCTGTCGCAGGTGCGCCGGCACGGCCTGCGCCGCGGTGACGCCATCACCGGTGCCGTCCGCCAGCCGCGGGAGGGGGAGCGCAAGGACAAGTACAACGCGCTCGTCCGCCTCGACACGGTCAACGGGCTCGAGCCCGAGCAGGCGCGCAACCGCCCCGAGTTCACCAAGCTGACCCCGCTCTACCCGCAGGAGCGCCTGCGGCTGGAGACCGACCCGCACCAGCTGACCACGCGGGTGATCGACCTGGTGATGCCGATCGGCAAGGGCCAGCGCGCGCTCATCGTGTCGCCGCCCAAGGCCGGCAAGACGATGGTGCTGCAGGCGATCGCCAACGCGATCACCACGAACAACCCCGAGTGCCACCTCATGGTCGTCCTCGTCGACGAGCGGCCCGAGGAGGTCACCGACATGCAGCGCTCGGTGAAGGGCGAGGTCATCGCCTCGACCTTCGACCGGCCGCCGTCGGACCACACCACGGTCGCGGAGCTGTCCATCGAGCGGGCCAAGCGCCTGGTCGAGATGGGCCACGACGTCGTCGTGCTGCTGGACTCGATCACCCGCCTGGGCCGCGCCTACAACCTGGCCGCCCCGGCCAGCGGGCGCATCCTCTCCGGCGGTGTCGACTCCACGGCGCTCTACCCGCCCAAGCGCTTCCTCGGCGCCGCCCGCAACATCGAGAACGGCGGCTCGCTGACCATCATCGCCTCGGCGCTGGTGGAGACCGGGTCCACCATGGACACGGTCATCTTCGAGGAGTTCAAGGGCACCGGTAACGCGGAGATCAAGCTCGACCGCCGGCTGGCGGACAAGCGGGTCTTCCCGGCCGTCGACGTCAACGCGTCGGGCACGCGCAAGGAGGAGATCCTCATGTCGCCCGACGAGCTGGCCATCGTCATCAAGCTGCGCCGGGTGCTCGCCGCGCTCGAGCCGCAGCAGGCGCTGGAACTGCTGCTCGCCCAGCTGCGCAAGACGCGCAACAACATCGAGTTCCTCATGCAGGTCCAGAAGAACACGCCCGGCACCGCGCTCGACTAGCGCCACCGGCGGGGCCGGCGAGCAGCCACCCGCCGACGGGGCCCCGGCCGATCAGGGATACTGGTCGGCCGAGCCCCGCGCCAGCGCCGTGCGGACGGCCGGAATGACCGGCCGGTCACCGGCGTTCGACCACCTGAACGGCCCAGACCCCGGAAGAGGCGACATGAAGCCCGGCATCCACCCCGACTACCACACCACCACGGTGACCTGTGGCTGCGGGAACACCTTCACCACCCGCAGCACGGCGCCCAACGGTCAGCTGACCGTCGAGACCTGCTCGGCCTGCCACCCGTTCTACACGGGCAAGCAGCGCATCCTCGACACCGGCGGCCGTGTGGCCCGCTTCGAGAAGCGCTTCGGCAAGCGCGGCGCGAACGCCGGCAAGTAGCACCCCCGACGGCGCCCGTCCCACCTCGCGTGGGGCGGGCGCCGTCGTCGTGTCCGCCCCCGTCCCCCCGGGCACCTCCGCGGAAGTGCCCGTCCCGTCCCGTCCGAGAGGTCCTGCGATGAGCAGTCCCACCGACGCCGCGCCCGACCGGCTGCGCGGGCTGCTCGAGGAGCACGCCGCGCTGGAGACCGAGCTGGCCGACCCCGCGGTGCACGCCGACGCCGGCCGCGCCCGGCGCCTGGGCCGCCGCTACGCCCAGCTCGCGCCCGTGGTCGAGACCGCCCGCGCGCTCGACACCGCCCGCGACGACCTCGACGCCGCCCGCGAGCTGGCCGCCGAGGACCCCTCCTTCGCCGAGGAGGCCCGCGGTCTCGAGACCCGCATCGACGGGCTCACCGACCGGCTGCGCGAGCTGCTGCTGCCGAAGGACCCCGACGACGACAAGGACGTCATCCTCGAGATCAAGGCGGGGGAGGGCGGCGCGGAGTCCGCGCTGTTCGCCGGCGACCTGCTGCGCATGTACCTGCGCTACGCCGAGCGCCGCGGCTGGGCCACCGAGGTCCTCGACGCCGTCCCCGCCGAGCTCGGCGGCTACAAGGACGTCTCGATCGCGGTGAAGTCCCGCGGTGACGAGGGCATCTGGTCCCGGCTCAAGTTCGAGGGCGGCGTCCACCGCGTGCAGCGGGTGCCGGTCACCGAGTCGCAGGGCCGCATCCACACCTCCGCCGTCGGCGTCCTGGTGCTGCCCGAGGCCGAGGAGGTCGACGTCACCGTCGACCCGAACGACCTGCGCATCGACGTCTTCCGCTCCTCGGGCCCCGGCGGGCAGAGCGTGAACACCACCGACTCCGCCGTCCGGATCACCCACCTGCCCACCGGGATCGTGGTCAGCTCGCAGAACGAGAAGAGCCAGCTGCAGAACCGCGAGTCGGCGCTGCGCGTGCTGCGCTCCCGGCTGCTGGCCGCCGCCCGCGAGGAGGCCGCGGCCACCGCCAGCGACCAGCGGCGCAGCCAGGTCCGCACGGTGGACCGCAGCGAGCGGGTGCGCACCTACAACTTCCCGGAGAGCCGGATCTCCGACCACCGGGTGGGCTTCAAGGCGCACAACCTCGACCAGGTCCTCGACGGCGAACTCGACCCGGTCATCGACGCGCTCACCCGCGCGCACACCGCCGAGCTCATGGCGGCCGGCTCCTGAACACCCGCACGCTGCTCGCCGGCGCCGCCCGCCGGCTGGCCGACGCCGGCGTCGACTCGCCGCGCGTGGACGCGGAGCTGCTGCTCGCGCACGTCCTCGGCCGCCCGCGGACGGCGCTGCTCACCCGCGACGACGTCGACGACGACGCCGCCGCCCGGTTCACCGCGCTGCTCGACCAGCGTGCCGCCCGCGTCCCGCTGCAGCACCTCACCGGCCGGGCGCCGTTCCGCCACCTCGAGCTCGCCGTCGGACCGGGCGTGTTCGTGCCGCGGCCGGAGACCGAGCAGCTCGTCGAGTGGGCGCTGGGGTGGCTGGCCGGCCTCGCCGAGCCGGTCGTCGTCGACCTGGGCAGCGGCTCGGGCGCCATCGCGCTGTCCCTCGCGCACGAGCACCCCGGCGCGCGGGTCACCGCCGTCGAGCGCGACCCGCAGGCGCTGGAGTGGACCCGGCACAACGCCGGCCTGCGCGCCGCGGGCGACCGGCCGGTCACCGTGCTCGCCGGCGACATGACCGACCCGGGTCTGCTGCGGGAGCTCGACGGCGTCGTCGACCTCGTCGTCTCCAACCCGCCCTACGTGCCCGACGGCGCCCGGGTGCCGCGCGAGGTCGCCGACCACGACCCGCCGCTGGCGCTGTGGGGCGGCCCCGACGGCCTCGACGTCGTCCGCGGGCTGCTGCGCACCGCGGCCCGGCTGCTGCGTCCCGGCGGCGCCCTGGGCATCGAGCACGCCGACCAGCAGGGGAGCGCGCTGCCCGCACTCGTCCGCGGCACCGGCGACTTCACCGACGTGGCCGACCACCCCGACCTGGCCGGCCGCCCGCGCTTCACCACCGCGGTCCGGGGTGGGGGAGACTGACCGCCCGTGGCCGACCTCTACGACTGCACCGACCCCGCCGAGCGCACGGCGGGCCTGGACGCCGCGGCGGCGGCGATCGCCCGCGGTGAGCTGGTCCTGCTGCCCACCGACACCGTCTACGGCGTCGGCGCCGACGCCTTCTCCCCGGCGGCGGTCGCCGGCCTGCTCGCGGCGAAGAACCGCGGCCGCGCGATGCCCGTCCCCGTGCTGATCGGGGAGGCCTCGACGCTGGCCGGGCTGACCTTGAGCGTCCCGGCGGCGGCGTCCCGGCTGGCCGAGGCGTTCTGGCCCGGCGGGCTGACCCTCGTCGTCGAGCACGCGCCCTCCCTGGCCTGGGACCTCGGCGACGCGGAGGGCACCGTCGCCGTCCGCCTCCCCGACGACGACGTCGCCCGGGATCTGCTGCGCCGCACCGGCCCGCTGGCCGTCTCCAGCGCCAACCGCTCGGGCCGCCCCGCCGCGACCACCGCCGAGGAGGCGGTCGCCCAGCTCGGCCCGCACGCCGCCGTCGTGCTGGACGGCGGACCGCGCACCGGCTCGGCGGCCAGCACGATCGTCGACTGCACCGGCCCGGTGCCGCGCGTGCTGCGGGTGGGCGCGGTCCCCGTCGAGCGGCTGCGCGAGGTCCTGCCCGACGTCACTGACTAGATGAAGGACCCCGTCCTCCCCACCCTTCGCAGGCTCAGGGCGGGCCCCGGGACGGGGCCCGTTCCCGTCCCTCATGTCCCGCTCCGGTTCCGGTGCGGGCGATACCGTGGGGAGACCGCCCTGCCGTCTCGCCCAGGGAGCACCGCCGCGATGAGCCCCTCCGCCGCGCGCCCGGCCCGGGTCCCGCGCGGGGCCGGGCGGGGCTGAGCCGTGCGCGAGTACGCCGTCGTCCTGCTGACGGCAGCCCTGGTCACCTTCCTGGCCACCCCGGTGGTGCGGGCGGCGGCGGTGCGGCTGCGGATGATGGCCGCGCCGCGCGAACGCGACGTGCACGTGATCCCCACCCCGCGCGGGGGAGGGGTGGCCATGTACCTCGGGGTGGCCGCCGCGGTGCTCGTCGCCACCCGGCTGCCCGCCCTGCAGCGCACCTTCGACGACTCGCAGACCGCCGCGGTGCTCGTCGCCGGCGGCCTGATCTGCCTGCTCGGCGTCCTCGACGACAAGTGGGGCCTCGACGCGCTCACCAAGCTGACCGGCCAGATCGCCGCGGCCGGCGTCATGGTGCTGCTCGGCGTCCAGCTGGCCTTCCTGTTCCTGCCGGTGGCCGACATCGGGACCCTCTCCTTCGGCCCGGACGTCGGTGTGCCGCTGACCATCCTGCTGACCGTCGTGACGGTCAACGCGCTCAACTTCATCGACGGCCTCGACGGGCTGGCCGCGGGCGTCTCGGCGATCGCCGCGCTGGCCTTCTTCGCCTACAGCTACAACCTCAGCATGGTCGGGTACGACGAGGTGGCCAGCGCCCCGGCACTGATCACCGCCGTGCTGGCCGGCGCGTGCCTGGGGTTCCTGCCGCACAACTTCAGCCCGGCCCGGATCTTCATGGGCGACTCCGGGTCGATGCTCGTGGGACTCATGCTCTCGGCGGCAGCCGTCAGCGCCACCGGCCGGGTCGACGCGCAGACCTTCGACTCCGCGGCCAGCCTGCTGCCGCTGGCGCTGCCGCTGCTGGTGCCGATCGCGGTCCTCTCGATCCCGTTCACCGACCTCGTGCTGGCCGTCGTCCGGCGGACCCGCCGCGGGCAGTCGCCCTTCTCACCCGACAAGATGCACCTGCACCACCGGCTGCTGGCCATCGGCCACTCGCACCGCCGCGCGGTGCTGACCATGTACTTCTGGGCGGCTCTCCTGTCCTTCGGCGCGGTGGCGCTCTCGATCACCGGCGGGACCGCGGAGCTGCTCGTCGTGATCGGAGTGCTGCTCGCCGTGGGTGTCGTCGTCGTCCTCAGCCCGCACACCCGGCGGGCGGCCCGGGAGGCCCGGGCGGCCGAGATCGCCGCCCAGCGCCGGCGCAGCCGCGCCGCGCACCCCACCGCCCGCGCCACCCGGAGCCGGCAGGGCCGGCCCGCCGGGCCGGAGAGCGCCCCGGTGCCGCCGTCACCGCAGGGGGCGACGGCGCCGCGCGCGGCCGGTGCCGGTCAGGGGCTCCGGTGACCGCGCCCCGCCCCGCCCCGGAGGTCCCCTGGGACCTGTCGTTCCTGCGCGTCGGCGCCCTGGTCACCGGCGCGGTCGCCGTCGTGGCCGCGGTGGTCGCCGGGCTGGTCGCCGGCTGGGCCGACGCCGCGGGTGTGCTCGTGGGCGCCGCTGTGGTGACGGCGTTCTTCGTCGCCTCCGGCGTCGTCGTCGCCTGGGCCGGCCGGATCAACGACACCTTCACGCTCCCCGCGGCGCTGGGGACCTTCTTCGTCAAGGCCGTGGTCCTGTTCGGCATCCTGAGCGCGCTCCCCGAGGACGGCTGGCTCGACCGGCTCACGATGGCCTGGGCGGTCATCGTGGGCGCTCTGCTGTGGAGCGTCGTCCAGCTGCGCTGGGTCTGGACCCGGCCGCTCTACTACGTCACCCCGCCCGCGCCGCCCGGTCGGGCGACCCTCCCCCCGGCACCGGACGGGCCCGCGACACGCGGCTGATAGTGTCCCGGCGATGGCCGAGGACGACCCCGTGCGCGGGGACCCCCGGCCTCGATCTGCGCGACCATCCGCTCCCCGGGGTAGTGGTGCCGAGACCGGCTACGCCGTCATCGGGACGATGATCTCCGGGATGGCCGTGTGGGGCGGGGCGGGATGGTTGCTCGACCGGTGGTTGGACACGCGGGTGTTCCTGCCGGTCGGGATCCTCCTCGGCATCTCGGCGGCCATCTACCTGGTCGTGAAACGGTACGGCGGGCTGCCACCGACACCCGGTGCACCCGAGAAGAGCGACACCCCGGGCGGACGACGGAGCCGGCCCAGGACGCAGAAGGGACAACGGTGACCTCCAGCGCCCTCGCGCTCGCAGACGTGCTCGCGGTCGAGGAGAGCAGCGGGGACGGTTTCCAGGCCCCCGGTCTCAGCGAGTTCTACCCGGAACCGATCGCCGAGTTCTCGGTGCTCGGCATCGACTTCGCCATCACCCGCATCACGCTGATCCTGTGGATCGCCACGCTGGCGATGCTGGTCTTCATGGTGGCGACTGTCCGCAGGCCGCAGATCGTCCCGGGCAAGCTGCAGTTCGTCGGCGAGAGCGGCTACTCGCTCGTTCGCGACGGCATCGCGCGCGACGTCGTCGGTCCCAGGGGCCTGCCGTTCGCCCCGTTCCTCGCGTCGCTGTTCTTCTTCATCCTCGCGAACAACCTGATGGCGATCATCCCGTTCGCGCAGATCTCGCCGATGTCGCTGTTCGCGTTCCCGCTGGTGCTCGCCGGCATCTGCTGGGTCCTCTACATCTACATCGGCATCCGCGAGCAGGGCGCCGGCCGCTACTTCAAGGACATCCTGTTCCTGCCGGGCGTGCCCAAGCCGATGTACGTCCTGGTCACGCCGATCGAGATCCTGCAGAACTTCGTCGTGCGGCCGTTCACCCTCGCGGTCCGGCTCTTCGCCAACATGTTCGCCGGCCACATGCTGCTGGTCGTCTTCTCGCTCGGCGCGGTCTACCTGTTCAGCCGGGACAACTTCTCGATCGTGTTCGGTCCCGTCTCCGCCCTCATGGCGATCGTGATGACGTTCTTCGAGCTGCTGGTCATCTTCCTGCAGGCCTACGTCTTCACCGTGCTGATGGGGACCTACCTCAACGGCTCGATCGAGGCCGAGCACTGACGGCCTGACCCGCACCACCCGGACCGCACCACCCGCACGACCCCCGCAAGCCGCCCGGCGGACACCGGGCGACGACACAGGAGGAACACCCCGTCATGGATCTTCTCGCTGAGCTGACCGGCAGCATCGGCTCCGTGGGCTACGGCCTCGCCGCCATCGGCCCGGGCATCGGCGTCGGCATCGTGTGGGCGGCCTACATCCAGGCCACCGCCCGGCAGCCCGAGTCGGCCGGTCTGACCCGTACCTACGCCTTCCTCGGGTTCGCCCTCTCCGAGGCGCTCGCGCTGATCGGCTTCGTCGTCCCCTTCGTCTTCGGCACCTGATCCGTAGCTCCAGGCACGGGTCACCGACTCAGACAGGGACACTGAGACCATGAGCATCCTCGCTGCGGAGAGTGCCAACCCGCTGCTGCCGCCGCTGGGTGAGATCATCATCGGCCTGATCGCCTTCGCGATCGTGCTGCTGGTCTTCTTCCGGTTCATCGCGCCGCGCTTCGAGCAGGTCTTCCGGGCCCGTCGCGAGGCCATCGAGGGCGGCATCGAGCGCGCCGAGGCCATGCAGGCCGAGGCCAAGGCCGCGCTCGAGCAGTACCGCGCCCAGTTGGCCGAGGCCCGGACCGAGGCCGCGCAGATCCGCGACCAGGCCCGTGCCGAGGGCCAGCAGATCCTCGAGGAGCTGCGGGCCCAGGCGCAGGAGGAGTCGGCGCGGATCGTCGCCCGCGGCGAGGAGCAGCTGGCCGCCAACCGCCAGTCGGTGGTCAACCAGCTGCGCGGTGAGCTCGGCGCGCTCGCCGTCGACCTGGCCGGCCGGGTGGTCGGCGAGTCCCTCGAGGAGGAGGCCCGCCGTCGCGGGACCGTCGACCGCTTCCTCGACCAGCTCGACGGCATGAGCGCCGGCGGCGCCCCCGACGGCCGGACCGGCAGCACCGTGTTCGTCCCCGGGTCGGACCGCTGATGGACGCCTCCAGCCGGGAGGCGCTCGCGGTCAGCCGGGAGCGCCTGGCGGCGACGACCCGCGGTGCCGCCGGCCCGGGACTGCTGGCCCTGGCCGAGGAGTTGTTCGCCGTCGCGCGGCTGCTCGACGGCCAGATCTCGCTGCGCCGCGCGCTGTCGGACGCGTCGGTGAAGCCGGTCGACCGGGCCGGCGTGACCCGCCGGATCCTCGGCGGCCGGGTCTCCGAGGCGACCGTCGACCTGGTCGAGACCGTCGCACGGCAGCGCTGGTCGCGGCCGCTCGACCTCGTCGAGGCCGTGGAGGTCCTCGCGACCGAGGCGGGGCTCGACGCCGCGGAGGCGCGCGGCGAGCTCGAGGGCGTCGAGGACGAGCTGTTCCGGTTCGGCCGGATCGTCGCCGGCGACCCGGAGCTGTCGCGCATCCTCTCCGACGACCGCGCGCCGGTCGCCGGCAAGACCGCGCTGCTCGACCGGCTGCTGTCGGGCCGGGTGAGCCCGGTCTCCGAGATGCTGCTGCGGAACTCGCTCACCGCGCGGCACGTGGGCAACGCGGAGAACCGGGTCGAGCGCCTCTCGGCGTCGGCATCGGCCCGCCGTGGCCGGTCGGTCGCCCACGTCACGACGGCGGTGCCGCTCACCACGGCGCAGGAGCAGCGGCTGCAGACCGTGCTCGGCCGGATCTACGGCCGCACCATGGGGCTGCAGGTGACCGTCGACCCGGCGGTGCTCGGCGGTCTCGTCGTCCGCGTCGGTGACGAGGTCATCGACGGCAGCATCGCCAACCGGCTCGAGGCCGCCGGCCGCCGGCTCACCGGCTGACCCGGCGCCCGCCCACCCAGATCACCAGACACCCCCAGCAGCAGCACCCCAGCAGGGAAGAGGACGCGACCCATGGCCGAGCTGACGATCTCCGCAGACGAGATCCGCAGTGCCATCCAGAACTACGTCACCGAGTTCTCCCCGGACGTCTCCCGGGAAGAGGTCGGGATCGTCACCGAGGCCGGCGACGGCATCGCCCGGGTCGAGGGCCTGCCCTCGGTCATGACCAACGAGCTGCTCGAGTTCGAGAGCGGCGTCCGCGGGCTGGCCCTGAACCTCGACGTGCGTGAGGTCGGTGTGGTCATCCTGGGTGACTTCGCCGGCATCGAGGAGGGCCAGCAGGTCCGCCGCACGGGCGAGGTCCTCTCCGTGCCGGTGGGCGACGGCTACCTCGGCCGCGTGGTCGACCCGCTGGGCAACCCGATCGACGGCGGCGGCCCGATCGCCACCACCGGCCGCCGTGCCCTCGAGCTGCAGGCGCCCACCGTGGTGCAGCGCCAGTCGGTGCACGAGCCGCTGCAGACCGGCATCAAGGCCATCGACGCGATGACCCCCATCGGCCGCGGCCAGCGCCAGCTGGTCATCGGCGACCGGCAGACCGGCAAGACCGCGATCGTCACCGACACGATCATCAACCAGAAGCAGGCCTGGGCCACCGGTGACCCGGCGCAGCAGGTGCGCTGCATCTACGTCGCGGTCGGCCAGAAGGGCTCGACGATCGCGGCGATCCGCGCCTCCCTCGAGGAGGCCGGCGCCATGGAGTACACGACCATCGTCGCCGCCCCGGCGTCGGAGTCGGCCGGCTTCAAGTACATCGCCCCCTACACCGGCTCGGCCATCGGCCAGCACTGGATGTACGAGGGCAAGCACGTCCTGATCGTGTTCGACGACCTGTCCAAGCAGGCCGAGGCCTACCGCGCCGTCTCGCTGCTGCTGCGCCGTCCGCCGGGCCGCGAGGCCTACCCCGGCGACGTCTTCTACCTCCACTCCCGGCTGCTGGAGCGCTGCGCCAAGCTCTCCGACGAGCTCGGCGCGGGGTCGATGACGGGGCTGCCGCTCATCGAGACCAAGGGCAACGACGTGTCGGCCTACATCCCGACCAACGTCATCTCGATCACCGACGGGCAGATCTTCCTCGAGACGGGTCTGTTCAACTCCGGTGTCCGCCCCGCCATCAACGTCGGCATCTCGGTGTCCCGGGTCGGCGGTTCGGCGCAGATCAAGGCGATGAAGTCCGTCGCCGGGCGACTGCGCCTCGACCTCGCCCAGTACCGCGAGCTCGAGGCCTTCGCCTCCTTCTCGTCGGACCTCGACGCCTCCAGCCGGGCCACCCTCGACCGCGGTCAGCGGCTCGTCGAGCTGCTCAAGCAGGGCCAGTACCAGCCCTACCCGGTCGAGCGCGAGGTCGTCTCGCTGTGGCTGGGCACCACCGGCAAGCTCGACCGCGTCCCGGTCGGCGACGTCCGGCGCTTCGAGTCGGAGTTCCTCGACTACGTGGGCCGCAGCGAGACCGGCGTCTTCGACGAGATCCGCACCTCGCGGGCCCTCGGGGACGACGCCGTCAACAGCCTCGAGCGTGCCGTCACGGCGTTCTACGGCCAGTTCACGACGTCGGACGGCAGCTCGCTGACCGGCGACGACGAGGGCGTCTCCACCGCCCAGGGCGGCGCCACCACCCAGGGCGGCGCCACCACCCAGGGCGGCGCCACCGCCCAGGGGGGCGCCACCGCCCAGGGCGCCTCGACGGCGAAGCGGGCCTGACGTGGCCGGTTCGCTCCGCGCGCTGCGGCGCCGGATCCGCTCCACCCAGTCGACGAAGAAGATCTTCTCGGCCCAGGAGCTGATCGCCGGCGCCCGCATCGTGCGCGCCCAGGCCCGGGTGGAGGCCTCCAAGCCCTACGCCCGCGAGATCACCCGCGTGCTGTCGGCGCTGGCGTCGTCGGCGTCGCTGGAGCACCCGCTGCTCAACGAGCGGACCGGCACCCGGCGGGCGGCGGTCCTGGTGGTCACCTCCGACCGCGGGTTCGCCGGCTCGTACAACGTGAACGTGCTGCGCCGCACCGAGGAGCTGCTCGGCACCCTGCGCCAGCAGGGCAAGGAGCCGGTGCTCTACGTCATCGGTCGCAAGGGGGAGACCTACTACTCCTTCCGCGACCGCCCGGTCGAGGAGACCTTCACCGGGTTCTCCGAGCAGCCGGCCTACTCCGACGCGCAGGAGGTCGGCCGGGCGCTGATCGACGTCTTCGCCCCCGGCGAGGACGCCGACCGCAGCGGGGCGGTGGACGAGGTGCACATCGTCTACACGGAGTTCGTGTCGCTGCTGAGCCAGGTGCCGGTCGCCCGGCGGCTGGCACCGGTCGACACCGAGGAGCTCCAGCGGGACGACGAGGACTCGGGGGACGGCACGGGCGTCGGTCCCTCCGGCGTGCCGACGTCCTACGAGTTCGAGCCCTCGGCCGACGCGCTGCTCGACTCGCTGCTGCCCAAGTACGTCACCACCCGCATCTACGCGGCCCTGCTCGAGGCGGCTGCCTCGGAGTCGGCGTCGCGCCGGCGGGCGATGAAGTCGGCCTCGGACAACGCCGAGGAGCTGGCCAAGAACCTCTCCCGCCAGGCCAACCAGGCCCGGCAGGCGGAGATCACCCAGGAGATCAGCGAGATCGTCGGCGGCGCCGACGCGCTGGTCAGCGCCGGCGCCGACGACTGACCCCCACCGTCCTCCGCCCCCACCGGGGGGCGGAGGACACTGGACTGCGAGACCACCGAGGCCCGAAGGGCAGGAGAGCACCCCCATGACCGTCACCGAGGACCGTCCGACCACCCAGACGACCGGCCGCGTCGTCCGGGTCACCGGCCCGGTCGTCGACGTCGAGTTCCCGCGCGACGCGATCCCGGACCTGTTCAACGCCCTGCACGTCGACGTCACCCTGGCCGACCTGGGCAAGACGCTGACCCTCGAGGTCGCCCAGCACCTGGGTGACAACGTGGTCCGCACCATCTCCATGCAGCCCACCGACGGCCTGGTCCGCGGTGCCGACGTCCGCGACACCGGGGCCCCGATCAGCGTCCCGGTCGGTGACGTCACCAAGGGCCACGTGTTCAACGCCCTCGGCGACTGCCTGGACGCCCCCGGTCACGGTGCCGACGCCCCGCACTGGTCGATCCACCGGCACGCGCCGCGCTTCGACCAGCTCGAGGGCCGCACCGAGCTGCTCGAGACCGGCATCAAGGTCATCGACCTGCTCACCCCGTACGTGGCCGGCGGGAAGATCGGCCTGTTCGGCGGTGCCGGCGTGGGCAAGACCGTGCTGATCCAGGAGATGATCCGCCGCGTCGCCCAGGAGTTCGGTGGCGTGTCGGTGTTCGCCGGCGTCGGCGAGCGCACCCGCGAGGGCAACGACCTCATCACCGAGATGACCGAGTCCGGCGTCATCGACTCGACCGCACTGGTGTTCGGTCAGATGGACGAGCCGCCGGGCACCCGGCTGCGGGTCGCCCTGTCGGCGCTGACGATGGCGGAGTACTTCCGCGACGAGCAGAACCAGGACGTGCTGCTCTTCATCGACAACATCTTCCGGTTCACCCAGGCCGGGTCCGAGGTCTCCACGCTGCTGGGCCGCATGCCCTCCGCCGTGGGTTACCAGCCGACCCTCGCCGACGAGATGGGCGAGCTGCAGGAGCGGATCACCTCGACGCGGGGTCACTCGATCACCTCGCTGCAGGCCATCTACGTGCCCGCCGACGACATCACCGACCCGGCGCCGCACACCACCTTCGCCCACCTCGACGCGACGACGGTGCTCTCCCGGCCGATCTCGGAGAAGGGCATCTACCCGGCCGTCGACCCGCTGGACTCCACCAGCCGGATCCTCGACCCGCAGTACGTCGGGCAGGAGCACTACCAGGTCGCCCAGACCGTCAAGCAGATCCTGCAGCGCTACCAGGAGCTGCAGGACATCATCGCGATCCTCGGCATCGACGAGCTCTCCGAGGAGGACAAGGTCACCGTGCAGCGCGCGCGGCGGATCGAGCGGTTCCTCTCGCAGAACATGTTCGTGGCCGAGGCCTTCACCGGTCAGCCCGGCTCCTTCGTGCCGCTGTCGGAGACCCTCGAGGCCTTCAAGGCGCTCACCGAGGGCAACTACGACCACGTGCCCGAGCAGGCCTTCTTCATGTGCGGTGGCCTCGAGGACCTCGAGCGCAACGCCGAGAAGCTCAAGCGCGGCTGAGCAAGGACCACCCTTCTCCCCACGCCTCGCAGGCTCGGCGCGGGGCCCTGAAGGGTGGCCGTTCCAGCACGTCACCACGCAGGACGGCCGGGCACCCCGCGCGGGGGTGCCCGGCCGTCGCGTTCTCCCAGGTCCGCGGGGTGCCGGGAGGACGGCACCGTTACCCATCCGAGACCTGCGCGGGCCGTTCCGCGTGCGTGCGCCTACGCAGCGTCGGGACCGGCCAGGAAGTGCCCCATCCGGTGGTTCGCAACGGGTGAACCGTGGGCACGGCCCTGGCGGATGCACCCTCAAGCGCGGGAGCCTCTCTGCCGATCGAGCAGATGGCGCCCGGAGGGACCGGTCGCGCAGCGCGGGAGAGACGATGGACTGGCTGGACGGGGCGAGCACCCAGAGCGCGGTGGCCGGGCCCACGGTGTGTACACCCGATCCCGGGTGGACCTGGCCGCCGTCGGCTCCCGTCTCGCACGTGACCGACATCCGGTACGACACCGAGGAGTGGGCACCGGCCTCCACGGTCCGCCACCCGTGGGTGCGCGTGGGGCGCTGGACGCTCCTCTACCGCCGGGCCGCCTGACCCAGACCTGCAGGTCGCCACACTCGCGGCGGGACCCCGAGAAGGGGCCGGGATCACGCGGCTAGAGTGGGCAGGTCCGTCGCCGTGCCCGCCCGGCCGGCGTCCCAGCACCGCAGCGTCGGTGGACCCGGAGGAGTGTCGTGGCGACCCTGCAGGTCGAGTTGGTGGCCGTCGAGCGGACGATCTGGTCCGGCGAGGCAAGCATGGTCATCGCCCGCACCACCGAGGGCGAGATCGGTGTGCTGCCCGGTCACGCCCCGCTGCTCGGCGAGCTGGCGCCCGGCGGCGTCGTCACCATCCGCAGCGCCGACGGCCAGGACGTCGTCGCCGCTGCCCACGGCGGTTTCCTGTCGGTGACCCCGCAGGGGGTGTCCATCCTCGCGGAGAACGCCGAGATCAGCTCCGAGATCGACGTCGAGCGCGCCCGCGCGGCGCTGAGCCGCGCCGAGCAGGCGGGCGACGACCCCGACGCCCTGGCCGCCGCGCGCCGGGCCCAGTCCCGCCTGCGGGCCGCCGGCCAGGCCGTCTGACCCCACCGGACCGAGCCCGCACCGCCCGCCGGTGACCACCGCCCTCCTGCTCCTCGCCGCGGCGCTGGTCGTCGCCCTGGTGGTCGGGTTCCTGCTGCGCCGCCGCCTGCTCCTGATGGGCCTGGGCGCGGTCCCCATGTGGCTGCGCCCGCTGGGCAGCTCCCGCTGGTCGGTGGGGGTCGCCTGGTACGGCGGGGACGCGCTGCTCTGGTACCGCGCGCTGTCGCTGTCGGTGCGCCCGCAGCAGCGGCTGTGCCGGACCGAGTTCCGCGTGGCCGGCCGCCGCGCCGCCGGCCGGGACGACGTCGCCCTGCCCGACGACGCCGTCGTCCTCACCTGCGAGACCGGCAGCGGGCCCCGGGAGCTGGCCATGGACCCCTCGACGGTGACCGGCTTCCTGTCCTGGGTGGAGTCGGCCCCGCCGGTCCACTAGCCGCGGGCGGTCCGCTGGGCGTGCACGCCGCTGTGCGCGCCGGGCTCCCAGAGCACGTCGCCGTCCGGGTTGGCCTCGCGGGCGAGGATGAACAGCAGGTCCGAGAGCCGGTTGAGGTAGCGCGCCGTCTCGGGGTTGGTCCGCTCGCCGTCGGCGGCCACCACCGCCCAGACGCTGCGCTCGGCCCGCCGCACCACCACCCGCGCCTGGTGCAGCAGCGCCGCGAGGGCGGTGCCGCCGGGCAGCACGAAGCTGGTCAGCGCCGGCAGCGCCTCGTTGTGCGCGTCGCAGGCCGCCTCCAGCCGCTCGGTGTAGGCGGCGGTCACCCGCAGCGGCGGGTGAGCGGGGTCCGGGACGACCGGGGTCGAGAGGTCGGCGCCGACGTCGAACAGGTCGTTCTGCACGCTGCGCAGCAGCTCGACCAGTTCCGGCGACGGCGACCCCAGTGCCAGCGCCACGCCGAGCACGCTGTTGGCCTCGTCGACGTCGGCGTAGGCGACCAGTCGTGGGTCGGTCTTCGCGACCCGGCTCATGTCGCCCAGGTGCGTCTGGCCGGCGTCACCGGTCTTCGTGTAGATGCGGGTGAGCCGGACCGTCATGGCGACCGAGCCTAGGCGGTGGGCGGAGGCGGGTCGCACGCCCGCCGTAGGGTGACCCGGTGCAGTGCTTCGAGGTGACCGGCGGCACGCCGCTCAAGGGCCGGGTCCGCGTCACGGGGGCGAAGAACAGCGCCCTGAAGCTCATGGCCGCAGCACTGCTGGCCCCGGGGCGGACGACCATCGACGAGGTCCCCGACATCCTCGACGTCGCCATCATGAGCGAGGTCCTGCGCCGGCTGGGCTGCGGCGTCGGTTACGAGCGCTCGGGTGAGGCCGGCGGGGGCGGCCGGGTCGTCGTCGACGTGCCCGAGGCCCCGTCCACCGAGACCGACTACGACCTGGTCCGCAAGATGCGCGCCTCGATCAGCGTGCTCGGTCCGCTGGTCGCCCGCTGCGGCAGCGCCCGGGTGGCCCTGCCCGGCGGGGACGCGATCGGCTCGCGCGGGCTGGACATGCACATCTCCGGGCTGGAGCGGCTCGGCGCCTCGGTCCACAGCGAGCACGGCTTCCTGGTCGCCAGCGCGCCGCGGCTGCGGGGCACCTCGATCTGGCTGGACTTCCCGTCGGTCGGGGCCACGGAGAACCTGCTCATGGCCGCCGTGCTCGCCGAGGGCACCACCGTCATCGACAACGCGGCGCGGGAGCCGGAGATCGTCGACATCTGCTCGATGCTCACCGCGATGGGGGCGCGCATCGAGGGTGCGGGGTCGTCCACGCTCACCGTCGAGGGCGTCACGGCGCTGGCACCGGTCGCCTACAGCACCGTGCCCGACCGGATCGTGGCCGGGACCTGGGCGATCGGTGCGGTCATGACCCGCGGCGACGTCGTCGTCGAGCGCGCGGTGGCCGAGCACCTCGCCGTCCCGCTGGACAAGCTGGTCAGCGCCGGCGCCACGGTCGAGGTGGTCCCCGACGGCATCCGCGTGGCCATGGAGGAGCGGCCGCGCGCGGTCGACGTCGTCACGCTGCCCTTCCCCGGGTTCCCCACCGACCTCCAGCCGATGGCGGTCGCCCTGGCCGCGGTCTCCACCGGGACGGCGCTGGTCACCGAGAACGTGTTCGAGGGCCGGTTCATGTTCGTCAACGAGCTGGTGCGGCTCGGCGCCGACGTGCGCACCGACGGCCACCACGCCGTGGTGCGCGGCCGCGAGCGGCTCTCCAGCGCGCCGGTGCTGGCCACCGACATCCGCGCCGGTGCCGGGCTGGTGCTGGCCGGGCTGCTCACCGACGGGGTGACCGAGGTGCAGGACGTGCACCACGTCGACCGCGGCTACCCCGACTTCGTCGAACTGCTGCGCGGCCTGGGCGCGCAGGTCGAGCGGGTCGAGCGCCCGGACTGACTAGGCGGCGGGGAAGGACGCGGCCAGCTCGCGGGCCCGGGCGGCGTCCTCGCGGAACACCAGCACGTCGGCCCGGTGCGCCTCAGGGCAGCGGATCGTCGAGCGGATGCCGGCGTCGGAGAGCACCGCGCGCAGCGCCAGCGCCGACTCCCGGCGGGAGAGGGTGGCCACGCGGGTGAGCAGGCCGTCGTCCGACGGCGTGGGCCGCCGGCGGCGCATCCCGCCGGTGGAGCTGCCCCCGAACGCCCAGCGCATGAACAGCACCAGCAGCACCATGACCACGATCGCGACGACGGGCCCGGCGATGTAGCTGAGACTGCCCGGCTGCAGCATCCCCGGCCCCCTCGGCGATCGGTGCCCGGGCTCTGGCGGCCCGGTCGCACACGATCGAGTGTGCCACCGCCGGAGGTCTCCGGCCGGTGCTGTTACCGGCCAGTAGGTCCCCTTACACTCCGCTGGCATGCCGTTCCCCTCGTCACCGGACGAGCGCGACCGCCCCTGGGTCATGCGCACCTACGCCGGGCACTCGTCGCCGGCCGAGTCCAACTCGCTGTACCGGCGCAACCTGGCGAAGGGACAGACCGGGCTGTCGGTCGCCTTCGACCTGCCGACCCAGACCGGTTACGACCCCGACGACGAGCTCGCCGTCGGTGAGGTCGGCAAGGTCGGCGTCCCGGTGACGCACATCGGCGACATGCGGGCGCTCTTCGACGGCATCCCGCTCGACGGGATGAACACGTCGATGACGATCAACGCCACCGCGATGTGGCTGCTGGCGCTCTACCAGGCGGTCGCCGAGGAGCACGGCCACGACGTCGCGGCGCTGGCGGGGACGACGCAGAACGACATCATCAAGGAGTACCTGTCGCGGGGGACCTACGTGTTCCCGCCCGGGCCCTCCATGCGGCTGATCACCGACATGGTCGCCTACACCGTGACGGCGATGCCGCGGTGGAACCCGATCAACATCTGCAGCTACCACCTGCAGGAGGCCGGCGCGACGCCGGTGCAGGAGATCGCCTACGCGATGAGCACCGCGATCGCGGTCCTCGACTCCGTGCGCGACTCCGGCCAGGTGCCGCCGGAGCGCTTCGGCGCGGTCGTCGCGCGCATGTCCTTCTTCGTCAACGCGGGCGTCCGCTTCGTCGAGGAGATGTGCAAGATGCGGGCGTTCACCCGGCTCTGGGACGAGCTGACCCGGGAGCGCTACGGCGTGCAGGACCCCCGGCACCGCCGGTTCCGCTACGGCGTCCAGGTCAACTCGCTCGGCCTGACCGAGGCGCAGCCGGAGAACAACGTCCAGCGGATCGTGCTGGAGATGCTGGCGGTCACCCTGTCCCGGGACGCCCGCGCCCGCGCGGTGCAGCTGCCGGCGTGGAACGAGGCGCTGGGCCTGCCCCGGCCCTGGGACCAGCAGTGGTCGCTGCGGCTGCAGCAGGTGCTGGCCTACGAGACCGACCTGCTCGAGTACGAGGACCTGTTCACCGGGTCGGTGGTCGTCGAGCGGAAGGTCGCCGAGCTCGTCGACGGGGCGCGCGCCGAGATCGCG
This sequence comes from Geodermatophilus sp. SYSU D00710, assembly GCF_054050195.1. Lineage (NCBI taxonomy): Bacteria > Bacillati > Actinomycetota > Actinomycetes > Geodermatophilales > Geodermatophilaceae > Geodermatophilus > Geodermatophilus sp. SYSU D00710. The sequence continues at coordinate 10,499 of NZ_JBJGYX010000004.1, read as the reverse complement.
CGGGTGCAGGAGATGGGCGGCGCCGTGGCCGCCGTCGAGTCCGGCTACATGAAGGGGCAGCTGGTCGCCTCGCTGGCCGAGCGGCGCCGCCGGATGGAGAGCGGCGAGGACGTCGTCGTCGGCGTCAACCGCTTCGAGGCCACCGAACCCAACCCGCTGCTGGCCGACCTCGACACCGCGATCCAGGTCGTGGACCCGGCCGTCGAGGCCGCGGCCCAGGAGGCGGTGCGCGCCTGGCGCGCCGGGCGGGACCCCGAGCCGGTGCGGCGGGCGCTGGACCGGCTGCGGGCGGCCGCGGGCACCGACGAGAACCTGATGGCGGCGACCCTGGAGTGCGCCCGCGCCGGCGCGACGACGGGGGAGTGGGCCGGCGTGCTGCGCGAGGCGTTCGGCGAGTACCGCGCGCCCACCGGCGTGGCGGCGGCCACCGGCGGCGGCGAGGCCGACGACACGCTGGTGGCGGTCCGCGAGCGGGTGCGGGCCACCGGGGAGGAGCTCGGCGGCCGGCTGCGGTTCCTGGTGGGCAAGCCCGGCCTCGACGGGCACTCCAACGGCGCCGAGCAGATCGCCGTGCGCGCGCGCGACGCCGGCTTCGAGGTGGTCTACCAGGGCATCCGGCTCACACCCGCACAGATCGTCTCGGCCGCGGTCGAGGAGGACGTGCACGTCGTCGGGCTGTCGGTGCTGTCCGGCTCGCACCTGCAGGTCGTCCCGGCGGTGCTGCGCGGGCTGCGGGAGGCCGGGCTCGACGACGTGCCGGTCGTCGTCGGCGGGATCATCCCCGACGGTGACGCCCGCCGGCTGCGTGAGCAGGGCGTGGCCCGGGTGTTCACGCCGAAGGACTTCGGGCTCACCGACATCATGGGCCAGGTCGTCGACGTCATCCGGGACGCGCACGGCCTCGACGAGCGGGTGCCCGCGCCGGCCTAGGAGCGCGGGCCGAAGCGCACGTCGACGCCGGGGGAGAACAGCACGCTGTCCGGCGGGCCGCCGACGCCGGGCAGGCCGGCCGCGGCCAGCAGGTCACCGTCCCAGGCCAGCAGCTCGGCGCGGTGCAGCGGCCAGGCGGGGTGCTCGTTGGGCCAGTAGACCGTCCGGCCGCGCGCGGTCTGGTGCAGCCCCCACCGTCCGGTGAGGAAGCGCTCGAGCGGGCCCGGCTCGGTGAGCCGCTCGCCCACGCGGACCTCGATCCGCCCGCCGGCCCCGCGCGGGCCGGGCCAGCGCCGGTGCGAGGAGTAGGTGATCCGGTCGCCGTCGCGGACGATCCGCATCCGCGACCACAGGTAGGGCAGTCCCGCGGCCCGGGCCACCAGGACGGGCAGCAGCCGGTCGGCGTCGAGGGACCGGAAGACGACGCCGCGGCGGCCCCGGTCGTCGACCGAGTACAGCCGCACGTTGGTCTCGAGGAACGAGCCGACCCACGGCAGCCCCGGCGAGCCGAGGACGCCGATGCGCCGCATCCGGAAGGGCACCAGGCCGACCCAGCTCGACCCCGCGTGCACGTCGGGCCGGGTGCCCGGCGGCAGCAGCGGGGCGACGACGGCGGGGTCGACCGCCCAGTGCACGAACGCGACGTCGCGCCAGCCCTGGGTGAACAGGGTCCGCCCCGCGCCGCGCGGCGCGGTGTCGGTGACCGGCTCGGGCAGCACGCCCTCCAGCGTCCCCAGCCACGTTGCCCGGGGCGACCCGGTCGTGGTGAGGTCGCTCACATGACCGCCGAGGGTGCCCCCCGCGTCGAGCGGGACGGGGACGTCGTCCGCATCACGATGTGCCGGCCGCAGCGACGCAACGCGCTGTCCCGCGACCACCTGCAGCAGTTGCTCGCCGCGGTGACGGAGGTGGGGGAGAGCGACGCCGCCGGGATCGTGCTCGGCGCGGAGGGGCCGGTGTTCAGCGCCGGCCACGACTTCCGCGACGTCCTCGACGCCCCGCTGCCCGAGGTGCGCAGCCTGCTGGCGCTGTGCACCGAGCTCATGCAGACCCTCGAGCAGGTGCCGCAGGTCGTCGTCGCCCGGGTGCACGCGCTGGCCACCGCCGCCGGCTGTCAGCTGGTCGCCTCCTGCGACCTCGCCGTCGCCGCGGAGTCGGCCGGCTTCGCCGCGCCGGGCGGCAAGGGCGGCTGGTTCTGCCACACGCCGATGGTCGCGATCGCCCGCAACGTCGGCCGCAAGCGGGCGATGGAGCTGGCGCTCACCGGCGACGTCATCGACGCCCGGACCGCGCTGGAGTGGGGGCTGGTCAACCGGGTGGTGCCCGACGCCGAGCTCGACGCCGCCGTCGACGACCTGGTGGCCCGGGCCACCCGCGGGTCGCGGGCGAGCAAGGCGTGGGGCAAGCAGACGCTGTACGCCCAGCTCGACCGGCCCGAGCGCGACGCCTACTCCACCGCTGTCGAGGTCATGGCCGCGGCCAGCCAGATCGAGGGCGCCCGCGAGGGCATGCGCTCCTTCCTCGAGAAGCGCCCGCCGGTCTGGACCGACTAGTCAGGGAGCCAGGTCGGCGCAGCCGGACTCGTGCGGCAGAACCGGCCGGAACGCGACCGACCAGCGGCTGCCGTCGGCGGTCACCCACGGGGTGAGCACGGTGGCCGAGGTCGCCGCGGCCAGCAGGTCGGCCGCCTGCTGCCCGGTGGCGCTCACGCAGGTCAGCCCGGCGCCGAGCGGCGTGCCGGGCAGGTCGGGGCCGGGCCAGGCGACCTCGGGCTGCGGCAGTTCGGGGTCGCCGGTGTACGGCTGGACGACGGCGGCCACGGTCTGCGGCTCGTAGGTCTCCGTCGCACCGCCGCCGAGGCCGGTGAGCTCGTCGGCCAGGTCCTGCAGCCGGCCACGGGCCTCGGCCTGCTCGTCGGTCACGGTGTCGTCGGGGGTCTCCGCGAGGGCGTACACCTCCCGCACGGACGTGCCCTCGGCCGTCACGAGCGTGAAGCGGGTGGTCGCCGCGTCGGCCAGCGGCGGCTCGCCGAGGTCGCCGGACCCCGTGACGCCCGCCTCGACCGCGCGGTCGACGAGGTCGCGGACGGTCGCCTCGTCGACCCGGGCCACCTGCACGTCCGGCAGCGCGGGCGCCGGCCAGATCGCGATCTGCGGGCCCTGGGTCAGCACCCGGCCGTCGCCGTAGACGCTGACCAGCGGCAGCCGGGTGGCCAGCTCCTCCGGCGTGGTGAACCCGCCGGTGTGGGCGACCTGCAGGACCAGCCCGGCAGGCAGGGGGTCCGGGGACGCCGGCGCACCGGGGTCCCCGCCGCCCTCCGCGCACGCGGCCAGGACCAGCGCCCCGGCCAGCAGGGACGCCGCACGCACCGCCCACGTCGTCGTCACGGTCCTGGCACGCCCGGCCGTCCTCGGCGGTTCCCGTCGTGACCGGACCGGTACCGTCGGCGCCCGTGCGTCTGGTCATCGCCCGCTGCTCGGTCGACTACATCGGGCGGCTGACCGCCCACCTGCCCCTCGCCACCCGGCTGCTGCTGGTCAAGGCCGACGGCTCGGTCTCGGTGCACGCCGACGACCGCGCCTACAAGCCGCTCAACTGGATGAGTCCTCCCTGCAGGTTGGAGGACGAGCTGGTCGACGGGGCGGGCACCTGGACGGTCACCAACAAGGCCGGCGAGCAGCTGGTCATCACCATCGAGGCGGTCGAGCACGACTCCTCGCACGACCTCGGCGTCGACCCGGGCCTGCAGAAGGACGGCGTGGAGGCCGAGCTGCAGCGGCTGCTGGCGCTGCACGTGGAGACGTTCGGCACCGGCTGGCAGCTGGTCCGCCGGGAGTACCCGACGGCGATCGGCCCGGTCGACCTGCTGTGCCGCGACGCCGACGGCGCGACCGTGGCCGTGGAGGTCAAGCGGCGCGGCGAGATCGACGGCGTGGAGCAGCTGACCCGCTACCTCGAGCTGCTCAACCGCGACCCGCTGCTCGCCCCGGTCAAGGGGGTCTTCGCCGCGCAGGAGATCAGGCCGCAGGCGCGGGTGCTCGCCCAGGACCGCGGCATCGACTGCGTGACCGTCGACTACGCCGTCCTCAAGGGCACCGACGACCCCACCCAGCGGTTGTTCTAGGCCCGGCACCCACCGCCGCCGCGGGGCTCCCCGGGTGGGACACTGCCCCGGTCAGCGTCGTGGAGGGATGGCAGCGTGGCCAGAGAACTGACCGAGGTCGGCGTGGTGGGCCTGGGCACCATGGGTGCGGGCATCGCCGAGGTCATGGCCCGCGCGGGCCTGTCGGTGACCGCCGTCGAGGTCGACGGGCAGGCCCTCGAGCGCGGCCGGGCCCACGTCGAGCAGTCCACCGGCAAGGCCGTCGCGCGCGGCAAGCTCGAGCCCGCCGACCGCGACGCCATCATCGGGCGGATCCGCTTCAGCACCGCGCTGGAGGACCTGTCCCAGGCCGAGCTGGTCGTCGAGGCCGTCCCCGAGCGGATGGAGCTCAAGACCGAGCTGTTCGCGAAGCTGGACAAGATCTGCCCGCCCGACACCATCCTGGCGACCAACACCTCGAGCCTGTCGGTGACCGAGCTGTCGGTGGCCACCGGCCGGCCGAGCAAGGTCATCGGCATGCACTTCTTCAACCCGGCGCCGGTCATGAAGCTGGTCGAGGTCGTGCGCACGGTGGTCACCGAGCCCGCGGTCATCGAGGACGTCGAGGCCCTCGCCGCCCGGCTGGGCAAGGTCGACGTCACCATCGGCGACAAGGCCGGCTTCATCGCCAACGCGCTGCTGTTCGGCTACCTCAACCACGCGGTCGCCATGTACGAGAACCGCTACGCCAGCCGCGAGGACATCGACGCCGCCATGCGGCTGGGTTGCGGTCTGCCGATGGGGCCGCTGGCGCTGATGGACCTCATCGGCATCGACACCGCCTACGAGATCCTCGACACGATGTACAAGCAGTCGCGCGACCGGCTGCACGCGCCCAGCCCGATCATCAAGCAGATGATGACCGCGGGCCTGCTGGGCCGGAAGTCCGGCCGCGGCTTCTACACCTACGCCGCCCCGGGCTCCGCCGATGTCGTCCCCGACGAGCACACCCCGCGGGCCGGCGGTGCCGCCGAGGGCGCCCGGCCGGTGTCGCTGGTCGGCGTCGTCGGCTCGGGCACGATGGCCACCGGCATCGTCGAGGTCGTCGCCAAGGGCGGTTACGACGTGCTGTTCCAGGCCCGCTCGCCGGAGAAGGTCGAGGCGGTGCTGACGGCGCTGCGCCGGTCGCTGGACAAGCAGGTGGCCCGCGGGCGCCTCGACGAGGCCGGCCGCGACGAGGTGCTGGGCCGGGTCCGCGGGACGACGTCGCTGGACGAGCTCGCCGACCGCGACCTGGTCGTCGAGGCCGTCGTCGAGTCGCTGCCGGTCAAGCAGGCGCTGTTCGCCGCGCTGGGGGAGATCGCCAAGCCCGGCGCCGTCCTCGCGACGACGACCTCCAGCCTGCCGGTGATCGAGTGCGCCAAGGCCAGCGAGCGCCCCGGTGACGTCGTCGGCCTGCACTTCTTCAACCCCGCGCCGGTGATGAAGCTGGTGGAGGTGGTCAGCACGATCGCCACCGCCGCCGACGTCGCGGCCACCGCGCACGCGGTCTGCGCGCAGCTGGGCAAGCACGCGGTGTCCTGCACCGACCGCGCCGGGTTCATCGTCAACGCGCTGCTGTTCCCCTACCTCAACGACGCGGTGAAGATGCTCCAGGCCCACTACGCGACCGCCGACGACATCGACGCCGCGATGAAGGTCGGCTGCGGCTACCCGATGGGCCCGTTCGAGCTGCTCGACGTCGTCGGCCTGGACGTGTCCCTGGCGATCGAGCGGGAGCTCTACACCGAGTTCCGCGAGCCCGGCTTCGCGCCGGCGCCGCTGCTGGAGCACCTGGTCACCGCCGGGTACCTCGGCCGCAAGACCGGCCGGGGCTTCCGGGACTACTCCGGCCGCTGAGGTGCCCCGGCGGGGACGACGCGGCAGCGGGGGGCGGCCGTCGGGCCGCCCTCCGCTGGCACCCCGGTCCGACCCGGTCGAGGAGGCCGCCGACGGTGACTGGGTCGTGCGGTCCCTGACCGGCGCGGCGAGCACCAAGCCCTACCGCTGCCCGGGCTGCGACCAGGAGGTCCGGCCCGGGACGCCGCACCTGGTGACCTGGCCGGCCTACGCGCGCGACTCGGACCTCGACCCCTGGGACACCGACTCCGCGGCCGACCGGCGCCGGCACTGGCACACCGCCTGCTGGCGCGCCCGCGACCGCCGTCGGTGACGGGGCCCACTCAGGTCCTCAGCTCACCAGGGTCGCGAAGACGACGACGTTGTCCTCGTAGCTGCCGCGCGACCGGTCGAAGGCGCCGCCGCAGGTCACCAGCCGCAGCTGGGCGTCCGGGGTTGGCCCGTAGACCTCCTCGGTCGGGAACGCGCCCTTGGGGTGCCGCTCGACGCGGGTCACCGCGAAGCGGACGCTCGTGCCGTCGGATCGGTCGACGAGCACCTCGTCACCGGGCCCGATCCCGGCGAGGCGCGCGAACACGGCCGGCCCCCGGGCGGAGTCGACGTGCCCGGCCAGCACCGCGGGCCCGACCTCGCCGGGGACCGGGCCCGCGGCGTACCAGCCGGCCAGGGAGGGGTCGGCCGGCACCGCCAGCGCGCCGGCGGGGTCGAGGCCCAGCTCCACCAGGCCGCCGTCGACGCCGGCCGCCGGCACCCGCACCCGGACGGGGACCGTGGCCGGTGCCGTCGGCTGGGCGGCGAGCACCACCGGTCCGGGGACCGACGCGGCGGGCGCCGTCGCCGCTGACGCCCCGGCCGCCGCCTCGGGAGGCGAGCCGGGCACGAGCAGTGCGACCGCCACGGCGCCCAGGGCGAGCACGGTCAGGACCACGGGCAGCAGCGGGCTCCTGCGCCGGTGCGGCGTGCGGTACCGGGTCCCGCGCTGGGGAGCCCGGTGGCGGGCCGGGAGCGTCACCGGCTCCGGGACGCGGCGGCGTGCCGCGGGCGACCGGCCGGACGCCGCGCCGTCGCCAGGCACACCCCCGCGCCGGCGGCCAGCGCTGCGCCTGCGGTGGTCAGGGCGACGGGCAGCGACACCCCGTCCGGCTGCGCCGCGCCGCCCGCGCCGGCCTCCACGCCGCCGGCCGGGACGACGGCGGTCCCCGCGGCGTCGCGCACGGCCCGCACGGTCAGCCCGCCGCCGGACCGGTCGAGCACCAGCACGCTGTAGACCGACCCCGCGGCCAGCTCGACCGGCAGCTCGGCCGGCTGCCCGCCCTCCGGGGTGACCCCGATGCCCGTGGGGCCGGCGGGCACGTCGACGTAGCCGCTGGTGTCGGCGAAGGCGAGGTCGCCGGCCAGCGACGGCCCGCCGGGCACCCCGACGGCGAGGGCGGGCGCGCTCGCCGCGGCGGCGAGGACCCGCAGCCGGGCCGCCCCGGATGCCGGCGGCGTCAGGTCGTCCTCGAGGACCTCCAGCCCGAGGTCGGCGAACGGACCGACGCCGGCGACCGTGCGGGCGCTGTCGGCCTCCACCTCGACGGTCGTCGACAGCACCGGCGGGGTGTCCGGGTCGGCGCCCGCGGCCCGCATGCTGACGGCGTAGGTGCCGGCCGGGACGCTCTGGTACTCCGACACCGTGCCGTAGCCGACCGCCGGGAAGACCTGCCCGGCGGCGGGGTCGGCGACCGAGTCGACGTACACGTCGACCGCGGGGGTGTCGGGGGACAGGTGCGCCAGCCGCAGCAGGCCGCCCTCGTCCGCCGTCGCCGTCGCCAGGGGCAGCCCGCTCACCGCGGCCGCCAGCGCCGTCACCACCAGGACGCGGCTGGTCCTCGTCACTCGTTCCTCCCCGTGTGCGGTCCCGGTTGCGTCGCAGCGCGGCCGGGGCGTCACTCACGTGTACCCCGCGCCCGCCGGACGCGCACGCCGGGGGTCCGCCGGGCGTGCCGTCAGCCGACGGCGCCGGCGACCAGGCCGTCGGGATCGGAGACGTGGTGGAAGGAGACCAGGACGCCGTCGGCGGTCACCTGCACGTCGTCGGGACGCAGCGGCGGCAACTGGGCGTCCAGCCAGGCGCGCAGCCGGTCGGTCCCCGCCGGGTCGGCCGGCACCGGCGCGCCGCCGAAGGCGTCGAGCAGCACCCGCCGGGCCGGCGTCCCGGCGTCCTCCTCGCCCGGCAGGGCCGGGAGGGCGGCGATGCCGACCCCCTCGCCCGCGGCGAGGCCGGCCAGCAGGCTCAGCACCCGCAGGTCCACCTCCCCGGAGCGCAGGACGGCCGCGACGGCGGGGTCCGCGCCGGTGGTCGGGTTGGCCAGCAGGGCCGCGGCCAGCGACCGCCGCCGCTCGCGTTGCTCGGCCGTGGGCTCGACGGGCCGCGGGTCGACCACCAGGAGGTCGTCGTCGTCGCCGGACCGGTCGAAGCGGGCGACGACCCGGGAGCCCGGCGGTGGGGAGCCGACGACCGCCAGCAGGGCACCGGGCGGGACGGCGCTCCCGGCCGCGCGGAGCCGGCCGGGCGGCACCCCGCCGGCGATGAGCTCCTCGCGGACGGCGGTGGAGGCGGCCAGGTCCGCCGACGGCGGCAGGGCGGCCGGGAGCCAGTCCGCCGGCGTGGCGGTCCCGGTCGCCGGGTCGTCCGTCCCGGCGGCCGTACCGCCGTCCCCGGTCAGCCGCGGCACCAGGACCACTGCGGCGACGAGGACGGCCAGCACGAGGGCCAGGAGGCCGCCGCGGACGAGCGGTCGCCGCAGCGAGGACCGGTCGCGGTGCCGGGCCCGGTGGCCGAGGTGGGTGAGGGCCGCGGCGGGGGCGTCGGCGGGGGCGGCGTGGCGCGGTCCGCCCGCCGCACCGGGGCTCCCCGGTCCGGCGGTGTCAGGCACGTGTCGTGCCTACCCTGTCGCGGCCTCCCCCGCGCGCCAGGGAGGCGGGGTCAGCGGCGCCCGGGGACGGCCGGCTGGCCGCCGGTGTCCTGCGGGGTGACGGCCGGCTGGACCCTGGTCGGCGCGTCCCCCGCGGGGGGCGCGCCCTCGGCCGGCCGGCCGGGCTCGGCCACACGGCTGGAGCCGCCGGCCTGCCGGTCCTCCTCCTGACCGCTGGTGTGGACCGGGCGGATCTGCTGCGTCCGCTCCGGCGAGACGGACTCGGGCTGCTGCACCGCCGGCAGCGTGGAGGGCGAGGACGACCGGGTGGGCTGGCGGGCGGCCGCGGCCTCCCCGACCCCCTGGACCGGTGTGTCGACGGTGCGCGCGTGCGGAGCCGGTCGCGGCGCGCCCGGCTGCCCGCCGGTCTGCGGCCCCACGGCCGGCTGCACGGCCGTCTGCGGACCGACGGCGGGCTGCATCGCCGTCTGCGGCCCGGCGACCGGCTGGACGGCGGTCTGCGGCCCGCCGGGCTCGCGACGCGGCAGCCGCACCTCCTCGGTCGCCCCGGGACGCGGTGCCTGGGCCGGCTGGGGAGCCTGCCCCTGCTGGGGCTGGCCCTGCTGCGGCTGACCCTGCTGCGGCTGACCCTGCTGGCCACCCTGGCCCTGCTGCGGCGCCGCGGGACGCGGCTGCGGCCGGTCGCCGAGGTCGGGCAGGGCGGTAAGCACCCGGCGGGCCTCGGTGAGGCGGGCGGTCAGCTCGTCGCGCACCCGGCGGATGGCGGCGGCCGAGGCCTCGGCCTCGCCGACGACGCGGGCGGCGTGCGCCTCGGCCGCGGCGACCCGCTGCTGCGCGGCCTGGACCGAGGCGCGCTCCCGCTCCTCCTCGGCGCGCGCGGCCTCCATCCGGCGGGCGCGCTGGGCGATCTCGAAGTCCTCCTCCACCTTGGTCCGGCGGGCCTGGGACTCGGCCTCGAGGCGGGCGACCTTCTCCTGTGCCTTGGCGACCAGCTCGTCGGCGCGGATCTGCGCCTTGCTGGCGATCTGCTCGGCGTTCTGGCGGGCCTCGGTGAGCATCCGCTCCACCTCGGCCTGCCCGGCGGCGTGCCGCTCGAGCATCGCCCGCTCCTCGGCGGCGGTCTGCTCGCGCAGCGCGCGGGCCTCCTGCTCGGCGGCGGCGCGGATGTCCGCGGCCTCCTCCTCGGCCAGCCGGAGCATGTGCGAGATGCGCTCGCTCATGTTCTCGAAGGTGGCCGGGCCGGAGGTGGCGGCCTTGCGGCGCAGCTGCTCGATCTCCGCGTGCATCGCCGACAGCTGGCCGGCGAGGTCGGCCGAGCGGCCCACGGCCGCGTCCCGGTCGGCCATGGCGACCCGGATGTCGGCCTCGAGGCGTTCGATGGTCTCGGCCACCTGGTGGCGGTCGTAACCCCGCAGCACCACGTCGAACGAGTGCTGCGCCTCGCGCATCGGCAGCAGGTCGCGGCGGGGATCGCTCATGCCACCATCCTCGCAGAGTCCGGGAGTGTCGTCAGGACGTCGGTCGGGGGCCCGACCGCGCCCCGCCCGGCGGGGCGGCCCCTCCCCGGGCGCCCCGCGGGGGGGGGGGGGGGGGGGGGGGGGGGGGGGGGGGGGGGGGGGGGGGGGGGGCGGGGGGGGGGGGGGGGGGGCGGGCGGGGGCGGCGTGAGCCG